>CAZUYF010000103.1:0-6908 GCA_964624675.1 uncultured bacterium | reverse complement strand
GGCTGTTATATCAGCAAAATCATTATTACTGAAGCTGCCCAGGATATCAGTGATCATCTGCATCCCCTCAAGATCACCCTCTGCAGCCAGGATGCGTCCCTTCAAAGCCCGCTGAACAGGAAGTACATCAAGTTCGCTCTGAGTGAGATTATTCAGGTATAACCGTACTGCAGCAGTATCTCCCTCCTCGAACTGCCGCAGAACATCCAGCCCTTTCTGCATCTGCTGTAATTGCATATCGGTATACTCTTTTACTGCATGTGCGATTTCGGGATAGTTGGAGTTCAGCATACTGATAAGTTCTAACTGAAGACTGTCAGCAGAATCTTCGAATCTTATAAAAGTTGTACCATAGTCGAACATAAGTGCTCTGAACAGTTGAGTTTGCGTGTATGTTTCACCGTATGTACTAAGCAGTTTATCAAACATTTGCATCGTAATCTGCCAATGCAGATGAACACCATCCGTGGACTTTGTGAGAATATTAAGGATGTTGATCTTCCCGGCGTAGCCTTCTCTGTTGTGAGCATGGAGATCCCATGCATACCGGAGCTCAGCAAGAGCGCTGTCTGGATTTCCAGTATTAATCCAGACAAGGGCAAGGTTATTATGAACCTCAGCATAATTCGGAGCCATACTGGTAAGCGAATCGTAGGCTGCCATGCCAAGCATCATGTACCGGTCAGCCTCTTGCCGATCTTCCGCAACCATTCCGTTCATAGAGAGGATGTTCGTCATCTGTGGGGAAATCTGCTGATACAGCCTTGCAGCTGATATGTATGCACTGCCGAGGGCGTACCACCCTCCGAGTTCATCATGATTTGTCTCAACACATTTTTCGCACCATACTATCGAACTGTCCACCGCATGCATCGTGTTATCATAGTAGTAGAGAGCTCGCTGGGCAGCATCAGGATCACCGGTATTCCGCCATTCCTCAGCAGCGGCTACCGCATTGTCCATTCCGGGCTGTATATGGACAAGGTACATGTCTTTTCCTCTGAACAGCTCCCTCCCTGCTCTCATCGCTCTGAAATATTCGGGGAGAGCAACAGCTCCGAGAAGAGTGGCGGCAAGAATAAGGAAAACTGCAAGGCCATATCTTCTGGCACGCTTAACAGGAGTGAATTCACAGGGAATGGATGCAAGCAGCAAACCTGTAAATAACGCCAGAAGTAAAGCAGATACAGGCCATCTAAGGGCTACCGATACGGTAGCTTCAGCCAGCAGGGCCGCTATACCAGCGATTATTCCGGGAACCAGCCATTTATCTGCTGTGTCGTTGCTATCGCTGCGCGGATAGTTGGATTTTCTTTTATTGTATACTATCCTGAAAATGGAATATCCTATAGCTGCCCACAACAGCAGCCCTATTATCCCGCTATCACCGAGAATCTCAAGATACTCACAATGCGCATGAAGTGTATTGTGGCTGACACCAAGAAGGAAGTACTCCGGATTTCTGAACTGCGGAAATACTATCTGGAATGATCCCGGACCGTATCCCAGGATTGGATTGTTCATTACCATGGATAGGGTTCCGGACCATATAAGCCTTCTTACCTGAAAAGTACCGGTTTCTATTGAAGTAAGTTCTTCCATTCGGCTTCCCAGGAGGATAACCGAGCCTCCTATCAGAATCAGCAGGATCAGAAGCAACGGAAGAAGTATTCTTAAATTCTTTCTGATGAACGGAACGAAGAAGAGAAATACAGCAATGGCGAACAGACCTATCAGGCTGCCCCTTGTTTTACTTGCAAGTATCGCACCGGTGCAGAGGATAGTAAAACAGGCTGCTGAAACTATCCTGATTCTTGACAGCCTGAACCTGCTGAGCAGGAATCCTGCACCTACCGGCAGCATTGCCATTGAAAAACTCCCGAGAAGGTTTGCATTACCCATGGTCCCGGAACTTCTCGCCATCCGGGTAAGACCTGCATCCCATGGGAAAATTATTATACCCATGGACTGAAGGATAGCGTAAACAGACAAAATGGAAGCAGATATTACCAGAACCCATAGTATTGTATCCCTGACTTTCTCAGTGAATGATGCCGCCATGAGAAATACGATACCTCCAAGGGCAATAACGCTGTACATATACTTGGAAGCATTGACGGATTGAACTCCGGAATAATGGCGGAAAAGCATCCATAGAATAAGAAGAATGAATGATACGAAAAGTGACCTGCTGAGCCTTGCCGAGGCAATCCTGCCGTCAATTACGATGCCCAGAGCCGCTACCAGCAATGCGAGTGCCGCACCTCCTACGAAAACGACTTCCTTGATCAGTATACTGCTTCTGCTGTTTGTATGAATAAGGAACATCGATCCTAGTATCGTAAGAATAATGATCATCTGGATTGCGGTTCGGGTAAAACTCCTCATTTATTAATCTCCCTGGTTTCAGCACGATTCATAAAAAATGAAAAGAGCGCTACGAGGCCGATAGCATGTGCAAACAGCAGAACTGCCTGATACGGTTTAAGCGTAGGAAGCAACAGAGCCAATGTGCCCATAAGAACAGCCACCACCAGTAGAACCATGACTGATTGAGTATGAGATAATCCCAGCCGCATCAGTCGGTGGGCAAGGTGATTCCTGTCCCCATCGAAAAGAGGTTTTCCTTTCTTCCATCTGTAATGCAATACGAAAGCAGTATCTATGATGGGAAGAGCAAGTATCAATACCGGAGCAAAAATGGCAATCTCCCGGATGGATCCCTCCGGAGTATAAACGCCAAGTACAGCTATTATTCCAAGCATAAAACCAAGCATATTGCTGCCGCAGTCTCCCATGAAGATTGAAGCAGGATTGTAGTTGTAGAAAAGAAATCCAATTGTCGCCCCTCCGAGGGTTGCGCTGATGAACGCGACGGGATAATTTCCGGAAATCAGGTTGATGATGGTGAAGAAAATGGCGGCGATGGCGCAAGTTCCAGCGGAGAGTCCGTCTGCGTGATCGAGCAGATTCACTGAATTGGTTATCCCAACAAGCCAGATCACAGTCAATGGAGCTGTAAGCCAGGCGTAACTGCTTCCTGAAAGGAATACATTCAGTAAAGCTCCCTGTGTAACAAAAACAAAACCGACAAGAATCGCAGCAACTGTATGAAGTGCAAGTTTGATAACAGCAGAAAGGCCAAGAATGTCGTCAATGAGCCCTACTATCGACATCAGCCCCGCCCCCCCTATCACAAGCAGGCAGAGGGATTTCCATCCGAATGAGATCATGCTGCTGTCTCCATTAAGGAGAAGCATGCCTGCAGCAACTGTTAATGCAAATGAGATGTAGATCGCCATTCCACCAAGAAGAGGTGTAGTCATCAGATGCCTCTTTCTTCGATTTGGCTTGTCCACAAGCCTGAACTTGAGAGCAACCCGTCTTGCAAGCGGGGTTGAAAGCAGGCTTGCGCTCAGCGCTGCGAAGAAAGCAATGCCAATTTCTAAAATACTCATTCTATATCACTATACAAACAGATGCAGATCATCCTATTCAGTTTCATTAATCTTTATACGCAAGCCATCAGTTCCAAACAGGTGGCTTCTCATCAGGTCCATTCCGAATTCGAACATCTCACCAGTAGCCGCTTCAACTTTGGGGCCGCATCTTGCCGCGAACTGCCTGCCGTTGAATTTCATGTAGATGATATTCTCATTACCCAGGGTTTCAATAACTTCAACTTCACCTGAAAGAAGACTGCCCTCAGAAGGATGTATATCCTCCGGCCTTATCCCGAAAAGGTATTCCCCATCCGGTACGCCCGAAAAGGGAGTAGTCTCCAGAACAGCATCACCTGCATGGATCACACCGTTTTTTAATTCAACGTTCAGAAAATTCATTGAAGGGCTGCCGATGAATCCTGCCACAAAGCTGTTATCAGGATTATCGTAGAGGTCCAGTGGTGTTGATATCTGCTGAATATACCCGTCCTTAAGCACCACTATCCTGTCCCCAAGTGTCATAGCCTCAGCCTGATCATGTGTCACGTATATCATTGTCGATCCCAGCTTTGTATGAAGCTGACTCAGCTCATTCCGCATCTGTACTCTAAGTTTGGCATCCAGGTTAGACAGGGGCTCATCAAAAAGAAATACGGCGGGATGCCTGACTATCGCTCTTCCTAGGGCTACTCTCTGTCGCTGCCCTCCGGACAGCTCTCGTGGTTTTCGATCCAGATAATCGGAGATCCCAAGAATTTCCGCAGTTTCCTTAACGTTCTTATCTATTTGATCTCCAGGCATTTTTTTCATCTTCAACGAAAATGCCATGTTATCGAATACCGTCATATGGGGATAGAGAGCGTAATTCTGAAATACCATCGCTATATCTCTATCCTGGGGTTTGATATTGGTTACATTCCGCTCATCGATGAAAAGCTCTCCTGTAGTCGGTTCCTCAAGTCCTGCGAGGACGCGCAGAGTGGTGGATTTGCCGCATCCGCTCGGGCCAACCATTACAAGAAATTCACCGTCCTGAACTTCGATATCGAATCTGGCAAGAGCAAGTATATCTTTCTGGTAAATTTTACTAACTCCCTGAAATCTCACAGAAGCCAAGAATCACGTCCTTTCGTTCAATTCGTAACCCTGAAAATCGAAACGGTCCATCCATCAAATAATGCTGTTTCTGGATTAAGCGGATCCTTTATCCATTTGTATCCGTTAACGTAGAACGCGTATCGGTACACACCTCCTGGCAAACCTGCAATGTCTATAGTCCAGAGACCGTTGTCATCCTTCTCCATCCTCCCGGATAGAGGATTTATTATACCTCCAGCAGCAACACTTCCTCCCCAGTCATTCCAGTCCGACAGTACCTGAACCGAGGATGCTCCCGGAAGCCACAGATAAAGTCTGTTATCCTGTTCGACAGGTTTCTGCATCGGTACAAACAGCGCACAGCCTGCGGTGATAATGAACAGAATGATTAATGCAACAGCGATTATTCTTTTCATTTAAGCAGTCCTGTCAGGTTCATCCGCAGTGATGGAGAACTATCGTATTCCCACTCTATTCCCAAAAGGCACATCACGGGACCAAGTGATGTCGTTACGGCAAGAACGCATGCAGGCTGAAGACTGTCATCGATATCTCCTGAGAACGATACTTCTGCACATACATCGTCCCTTGGTGAATAGGATGCGCTCCCGGTAATCCTTGTGCTGTCACTGATTATCTCCACTGCTATACCGGCTGAAGCGTAGGAATTGGAAGCCGCGGAAGAGATAAAAGCCCTGTAGTCTCCATCTGCATAGTAACCAAAGATCACATCCCAGGAAATTCCTCCCTCGGATATCATACCAGCTGATGCCGATACTGAACTTAGGCTGTCACTCGAAAGGTCAAGCATGCCCTTAATACCGGCGGAAACGAAATACCTTCTTGATTCAAGGAATGCTCCCAGTGTGATTATCCTCTGTCCGCGTACGAATGCGATTCCTGGAAAATCAATATTATCTCCCGCGAAATGCATTCCGGGTACAATCTCTATCCTTCCCCACTGTGTATCTATGGGACGCAATTTCCGTATTTCGGCAGAAACTGCCCACTTCCCTTCTTCTCCTTCAGCTCCGGCAACGATCAGCCATGGTTTGAAATAGCGGAAATCTCCCCTTACGGACAATACATTCACTGTAATATCCACGCCTTCGGAATCCGCTGGATGGATCCGTGCCCTGGAATAGTCCACCCCGGCGAATCCCATCCATGGTGAATGCACATTCAGCTGCGATAGTGTATCTCCACGGGTGAGTTGAATGAGGTAATCACCACTGAAACCCAGAACGCCTCCTGAAGATACTCCAAAACCCCTTGTGGAATCGATATCCACCCAGCCCCACTCAAGTACAGGATTCGATAAACCGGCAATGAAAGGCTGTTGATCGTTCAGATAAACTCCTGCTGCTATCCAGGGCGTGCCGGGCCATTTTACAACTCCTCTGGCCCTTCTGAACCCAACGCGTGAAGTTGAATCGCTTTGCAAAGCAGCGGTTGCCAGAAAGTCCACCTCAGGTGATACAGCTCTTACTGAAACGGCGGCATCGACAGAGGTGCTGTCAATAACCGGATGGTTGTTCTTCCAGTCCCCGGAGGCTGATCCATCTATCAGGCAATCGTATCCGAATATCCAGTTTTCAGGAATGATGGAAACATCTGTGGAATCGGTACCTCCAGCTATAAGAACGATCAGGGTGATTAATGCAGTACTCACAGATAACCTCCCGGAGATACGGAAATACCCAGAACCTGCCTGCAGTCATGGTCGTTCAGTATCACTGCCCAGTCCAGTTTCAGCCATTCATGTTCAAAGGATACTCCAGCATTCCAGGACGAGCCGTCGGATCCCGTTCTTACGGTAAGCCAGTCATTGACATTAAGATCAAAACCGAGAGCGCTATTTCCATTCGTTACCGTAAAATGGCCACGGAATTTTCTATCGAACACAGTTGAAAATCCGTAACCGATGACCCTTTCCTGGAGACTGTCTCCGTAGAGCCGCAGATTTGAAACGTTCGCGGCTATGGCGATAGTCGGAAATACCGAAAACTGAAAACCAAGACCTGCAGAAAGCATTTCACTGTAATTTCCAGCATCGTCATCAGTTACAGTCAATCCCAGTGACCCGCCGATTGAGATACTTGGTCCGAAAACACCTTCCATGAAACCAACAGGATCTCCTTTGAGTGTCTTCGCTGCGATTAACGCAAACTGAACCGTATCCGGTTCTGATTCGGAACGAAGGAGTCCTGCAGCTGCCCCGTAATGGTTCCCGCCCATTTCAAAGGCCGCGGCCGCGACAATGCTGTTGTTATCCATATCACTGACTGTTGAGTAAACTGAAAACTGGGTTCTCGTGACTCTGACAAGTCCTGCTGGAGAAGCAAGGCATGAAGATGCATCGTTTGA
>CAZUYF010000102.1:0-7000 GCA_964624675.1 uncultured bacterium | reverse complement strand
AGAACAATCCTCCAGGTCTTACGGTACTTCTAAATACCGCGTCAGTAGGTATCACCGGAGCCGGCGGGATAGGATCGAATGTTGCTGCTTCACTGGTTCGTGCCGGAATAGGCAGGCTTGTGATTGCCGATTTCGATTCTGTTGAACTGCCAAACCTCAACAGGCAATTTTTTTTCAGAGATCAGATAGGATATCCAAAGGTTGAGGCTCTGAAATACAATCTTAAACTCATTAACCCCGATGCTGAAATTGAAATTCATACCAGACTTATCGATCCTGAAAATGCCTGTTCGATCTTTGCTGACTGTGATGTGCTTGTTGAAGCCGTGGACAGGGAGGAGACCAAAGTAATGCTCCTTGAATCCTGGCTTCTCGGATTACCCCGCAAGCACGTATTCTCCTGTTCGGGCATCGCTGGTTTCGGAAGGACCGATTCGATCAGAGTAGACAGGCGCCAGAACCTTACGATTGTAGGAGATCAGGAAAGTGATCTTTCCATGGGCACGCTTTCCTCAAGAGTTGCCGTTGTGGCCGCCATGATGGCCAACGAAATCATCGAATACCTCTGCTCCTCCAGGTAACCCCACCTGTGCATTACCTGTCAGTGCGCCTCACCGCAAGGAGAGTGAAGTCGTCGGAGTACTTGGAAGAGCCATGAAATTCCTCAATACTTCTTTCAATCTCATGCAGAAGTTCTTCGGAATTCTTCGCTCTATTTTCTGATATAACCGAAATAATTCTATCCTCACCGAACTCCTCCTCATCAGCGTTCATAGCTTCACTGACCCCGTCGGTATACAAAAGAAGCGTGTCGCCACTATTGAAATCGGTTATACCTTCGACGTATTCGGCATTTCGCATTACACCAAACAGAAGTCCGCCTTCAGTCAATCTTTCAATCCTGCCATCACTCCTCACCAGTATAGGTGGATTATGACCTGCGTTGACGTATTTGATTCTGTCAGCAGCCGTGTCAATTGAGGTCATGAAGAATGTGATGAATAGCTCGGTGGGTGTATTATCATATATAAGTTTATTTATCTTCTCGGCGGATTCTGCAAGAGGCACCCCCATTTCACTGGTTGTTCTCAGGGATGCCTGAAGATTGGCCATGAGAAGCGCTGCCCCTAATCCCTTACCCGCTACGTCACCCACTGCAAGCGTTGCTCGTCCGTCGGGAAGGACCATGACATCGTAGTAATCTCCGGCCACATCAAGACAGAACCGGATAAGGGCAAAAATCTCAAGTCCTTTGATATTCGGGATATTCTCCGGCAGAAGACCTTTCTGGATATCCCTGGCCATACGCATCTGCTCCTCGAGTTTCTGCTTTATGATCCTCTCCTGGAGGAGGTGGATGTTTTCAGCCACAAGTGCTATCTGTGCTGAAAAGGTACCGAGTAATTCAAGTTCTTCCGCAGTGAAATCCTCGCCATTCGTTTTGCAGCTGATAACCAGGAACCCGACGAGACCTGATTTGACTGTCAGGGGAAGAATAACAGCACATTTCCGCTTCAAGAACCATTCCGTCTGTTCCTCGGTCAGCGATATCTGTCCGCTTTCAACGGCTTCATCAAGAAGAATGGAATCCTCTCTGCTTTTTAGCCTCTCGATTAACTCGTCAGATTGACTGAAGGGTGCTGGTTCATCGTTCTCAGCCGCAAATCCGCTCTCTTCACTGATTCTGAGTACAGGGTAGATATTTTCTGCAGAAAGACCAGCAGCCAGCTTCTCCTGTAAATTCTTCCAGAAGGAATCCTCATCTGTCCGAACAATACTTGATGCAAGGAAGTCCTTCAGCAGCATGCGAAGTCTGTCCCGCTCTGGATAAAAATATTTTTCAATCTTTGCTCTCAGTCTGCGCTGTGTGGGCATGAACATCAGTGCAAGGCCAAGACCAAGAACCAGTGTAGGTGTCTGGCTGTTGATACCAACTGCTTTCAGAACGAACTCTCCGAAAAGGTATAGCAGAGCGAAAAAGATTATAAGCAGAATGAAGTTGACTGCGATGAACCGCGTACCTCTTTTGATCTTGCCTTCCACTGCAAGCAGCTTGTATCTCCGGAATGCATAGATGAAAGAAACCGGTATAGGAAGGAGAAAAAGGAAAGTGATGTTTGATATTAGCATCTGTGTCTGAACAGGCAGTTGAATATTCATGCCATCGGACAAATACTTGAACCAGCTGAACAGTATGTAAATCACGATTCCGGCAAAGGAACCAAGAAGAACAAGCCTTGTCTGGCGTTTTTCGATAAAACTGTCCGCGCTGTGGAAATTTCTTATGAGAAGTATGAAACCTGCGGCAAGGTACAGCGTGTGATAGATGGTTATCGGGAGTACATAAACAGGTCGGGCATTCAAAACAATGAGAGAACCGAGAATCAGAACAGGAAGAAAGATAATGATGTTTAACAGAATTCTGAATCTGTCATAGTATCTGTTCCTTTTTGGAAAAAGGAGATGAAGCTTGAGCCAGAAGCTTGAGGATGACATCCCCAGCACAGCAATGCCGGTAATCAACCAGATGGGTAACTGAAAAGACGCATACGCAGGAGCTATTATTTCGCTGGATAGCACCACCTCGACAGCGAGAGTAAAGCAGAAAAGCGTAAGGGTTCTTACCGCTGATGAGGCAGATTTCTTCGCAAATCCCCATATTCCTGCGATAATCAAGCCTGTCACTATGAGTAGAAGCAATATGAACATCAGCCAGATCTGAAATTTCAGAGGTCCGGGAATGGTTCTCGTTACAATCTCTGTAGTGTACATAACATTGTCATGCATGAAGATGATTTCAATTACTTCACCTGCAGGTATATCCGTGGAGAATGTACTGAAGTAGTTTTCCTCAGTTGCGGGTCGGCCCTCTAGAGCAACGAGCAGATCTCCCCGTTCGGGGTACGGGGGATGCGGGAAGTCATCAAGATCAATCTCCTGAAATGGTGCATAGGAAGTTACCGAAGCAGGTGTTATGAAGCTCCACATATCACCGATGTGAGTTATTTTGTAGATCTTGGTATACTCACGTGCAAGGTGAAGGCCGCAGAACCCCGCAGCCAGAACCATGATAATGACTGTGAGTATCAGAATAAACCGCTTGAACAACTTTCCTCCAGTGTTCGAATGATCGACAGGAACTCCTTCGTTATTTGAAGATAAGGTATTTTTCGAGCCGGCGGTATTGGAGTCGAATTTGATCATTGATGGATACTGAATTCAGGGAGTCATGATCTGTTATTGTCTGCGTATAAAGTACATCGGTGTAGGGCTGAGGTTATGCGCTTCGATATCACCCCGGGATTTCAGGAAAAATGCCTCGTGCAGTTCATCGCGAACAGCTTGAGATACGTTAACTCTGCCCGGTTCACCGTTTTGTTCCAGTCGAGCAGCCATATTAACGGTCTCACCCCAGACGTCGTATATCATCCTCCAGCCCTTGATGAGTCCGGCAATGCAGGAGCCAATGTGTATACCGATACGCACTTCCCATTCCCGGGATGAAACAAAATCCAGAATATCCAGAGCAGCCCTGGCGCATTCTTCGATTTGACTGGATTCCGAGAACAATCCCCCCGTATACATATAACCGTCTCCGAAGGTCTTCAGTTTTTCCAATCCGTATCCCTTGACGATCTCGTCATAGGCATCGAAGTGCAAAGCGAGTTCTTCGAGGAGTTCTTCCGGGTCGTTCCTGTTAGCGAATAACGTAAAGTTCACAATATCAATGAATACCACTGTTACATCATCTACGATTCTCGGTTTTGGAGTCGAAGTTACCGCCAGCTCCTCAACGATTTCTCCAGGCAGGATATTACGCAATAACTCGTCTGTTTTATCGTAGGCGGCCTGCAGCTCTATGTTTCTCAGCCGATAGATCTCTGCCTCTTTCTCTTTCTTCTCAGTTTCGTACTTCGTTCGTATTTCGGTGAGTTGACGTTTCTTGTTTTCGCTGAACAGTACTTTCTCCAAATCACTGTACAAGACATGATATACAAGTGCCTTCTCAAAATCACCCGACAGTTCGAACATTTCGTAAAGACCTTTATAGCACAGCATCTCCTCTCCTCTGGCGCCGATCTCTCTGGCGATTTGCAGAGCAGTCTGGAAGCAATCCTGTGCCGAATCGAAATCTTTTAACGATAAGTAAGAATTCCCCATACCTATGTTGGTTACTGAAACACCCCGCTTATCCCCTATTCGATGTTTAATCTTGAGTGATTTTCCAAGGTATTCCAATGAAGAATCGAAGTTGCTCAGATCCCAATGGACATTTCCTAGATTGTTGTAAGAGTCAGCTAAAGCACTATCCCCTCCCAGTTCCTCTCTGATGATAAGTGATTTCTGAAAATATTTCAGTGCTTCCGAGGTTTTGCCAAGGTGTTTTTTGATACTGCCGATGTTGTTGTATACACCGGCTACCCCTATTTTATTATCCATTACTATGTATCGCTCCAGGGCGGAGTTGAAATGCTGCAGTGCCCGGTCGAGATCCCCCCGGTTCTTATACACAACTCCGATATTATTGTTGATGTCGGCTTTCCCTTTCTCATCGCCGAATTCCTCGAATAGCGGCAGAGCTTTCAGGTAATAATCCAAAGCTGTGTTGTAGTCACTCCACCCGGAATAAATCAACCCCATGTTAGTATAGACCTTTGCAATCGCCAGCATATCATCGGTTTCCACAACTTGCTTAAGAGCTTCTTTCATGACCATCAGAGCTTTTCCAAAATCACCCAGCGCCCAGAATGTGAGACCGAGAATGGTCAAGCTTCTACTCTTCCCGCTCGGGTGATCCAGTGGTTCCGAATAATCGATTGCCTCCTGGGCGTACCTTCTGGCTAATTCGACGTCTATTCGAAGGTACGCGAAAGCCAGTTTGTTAAGGGTATCGACAATCTCGACCTGAGAGTTATCGCTCTCTCTGAGGGCCAGAAGCTTCGATTTCAGTGATTGTATTTCTTTTTCAGGCATACTACCCCTGCTGTTCAGCCAGTACTTATATCTCCATTTCCTTACATGAAATTGACCATACTGCCGGAATACACTCCGCGTCAACAGAGAAGCAGTGATGCCTGGTTCCATTGTGTCATGCTGACATAACGAATATATTACACCTTGTAGTTCAGTAATTAAAAGCGCTAATATCAAAATGAAGAGGAGCGAAAATTGATGCGATACATCTTCAGCGGAATACTGATTGCTACGGTTCTTTTTGCGTCTTGTGGCGGACAATCAGAGTCATCAGCAGAAACGGTTCCTCCGCGCGCAAGTGCCATCAGATTGAGGGTAGCCACAACTACAAGCCTGTACGATACCGGTCTGTGGAGCTACCTCGAGCCGATGTTTGAAGAGGAATACGCCGTTGAGCTCGATGTACTGTACGCAGGAACCGGCAAAGCTCTTGAATGGGGACGGAGAGGGGATGTTGATGTTATAACCGTCCATTCCCCAACCAGGGAAGAGCAGTTCGTTGAGGAAGGATACGGTGTTGCACGTGTTCCGTTCGCTTACAACTACTTCCTTATTGTTGGATCACCTGCTGATCCTGCGGGTCTTGCAGGATTGACTCCTGATGAGGCTTTCGCAGCACTGATGAGCAGCGGTGAGGCTGTATTTGTATCCAGGGGTGACGATTCCGGCACACACGGCAAGGAAAAAGCGATCTGGGCTGCCGCCGGGTACGATTACGAGGATGTTCGAATATCGGGTGACTGGTATGTGGAAGGTGGAAGCGGAATGGGGCCTACGCTTGTAATGGCGGACGAAATGAATGCATACACGCTTTCGGATATGGGAACATTCATTGCTTATCAGAATGATCTGGAACTGGAACCGGTGGTTGATGAGGGTGATGTCCTTCTGAACGTCTATTCAGTGCTCGAAGTCACCTCCTCGGGTAACCCCGGGATGGCGGCAAATCTCGTTGAGTTCCTTACGTCGGAATCTGTGCAGGAGCTTATCGGGAATTACGGTGTTGATGAGTACGGCATACAGCTGTTCACTCCCTGTGCCGGCCTGGACATGTAAGGAAGTTAATGTCACAGCTGCTGCAAGCTGTCCGTATCGCACTTGACATGATCATCTCCGGAGATCCAGTGGTGTTCTCTATCGCGTTTCGAACCCTGATGATATCGATCACTGCGACCTTGATTGCCTCGTTGATCTTCATACCTGTCGCATGTCTTCTGCACTTCAATCGATTCAGAGGGAAGAAATTTCTTCTCAGCATTGTTCAGACACTTTACAGCGTGCCCACGGTACTGGTGGGCATGCTTGTTTTTCTGTTCATCTCCAGAGCCGGTCCTCTTGGAAGCCTTGGAATGCTGTTTTCACCCGGGGCAATTGTGCTTGGCGAAGTTCTCCTGATAGCTCCTATTATTACAGGGCTGACCATATCCGCTCTCTCAGGCATGGGAAGAGATATCTCAGATACCGCTGTATCTCTCGGAGCAGGACGGCTGCAGATGGTTCTTAAAGTTCTGTCCGAGTCCAGATATATGGTACTGACCGCGGTTTTTATGGGATTCGGCAGGGCAGTGTCGGAAATAGGAGTGGCGATCATAGTCGGCGGTAATATCTCTGGCTATACGAGGACTCTCACGACTGCAATCGCGCTTGGCGTAGGAAAGGGAGAGACTGCAGCTTCAATTGCCCTAGGCATCATCCTGCTGGCTCTTGCAATGATCGTGAGCGTTACGGTCAATACTCTTCAGCATAGCGGGAAGTGATGATGATTGAACTTGAAAACATCGTTCAGAAGAAGAACGGACAGCAGATCCTCAGTGATGTGGATTTATCTATTTCCAGTGGTGCATTTTTTATTCTCATGGGTCCAACCGGCTGCGGGAAAACTACTCTTCTGCGAGTAGCGGGTCTCCTTGACAAACCCTTTTCCGGGCGCATGAAGTATCAGGGCGAACCAATTCCCCTTCGCGGGAAAAGGAGATTGCGCCTGCGCCGGAGAATGGTCACTGTCTTCCAGAGACCAGTTCTGTTC
>CAZUYF010000101.1:0-7073 GCA_964624675.1 uncultured bacterium | reverse complement strand
CTTTCCTCTTCGTTGAGCCCCTTCGAGACTCCACCCGGGAGCGATGAAACCGGATGTATTGTCTTTCCGCCGAGTGTCTTGATAACCTGATGGCACCTGTGTCTTGTGTTGATCACCTTGAGACCAGTCTCCACGCCGACCTTGGCGATAACGCCCAGGATATTTCTGACCTTCGGGTCTGCACTGGGGCCTACTATGAAATCAGGTCCTCCCAGGATGTAAAAATGGGTCGCGTGATCGGTTACGAAGAATGCGCTGTAAAGCAATTCCCTCAGCTTTTTAGCAGCTGATGGTATCTCCACTCCGTACACAGCATCGGCAGCTTTCGCGGAAGCCATGTGATGAGCTTCGGGACAGACACCGCATATTCTGGTGGTTATCCTCGCCAGTTCCTCAACAGGATGCCCCTCGCAGAATGTTTCGAAGCCCCTGAGTTCCGGAACCTGGAAATAGACGTTTTCTACATTACCCGCATCGTCAAGAAAGATCTCAACCTTCCCGTGACCTTCAAGGCGGGTTATCGGGTCAATACTAATCCTTGTAGTCATCTGCAGTCTTCCTCCGGAGTATTGAATGTGGCAGGCTGAAGCGGTAGAAGAGACCTGCGGGGCAGGGGATCTGTTCCATTATCCTGTCTACTTCATCAGGGTCCTGGGAGTCTATTATTGAACCTAGGGCACTTACTATCTTCGCGCCCTGGTCAAATACTCCAGGTGGGGGACCGTAGCACCCTCTGCAGGGCATTCCGACGGAAGGACATAGAGCCTCACATCCAGCACGTGTTCCTATTCCTGCGCAGTATATTCCCTGCTCAAGCAGGCACATATCCGGTTCCGGTATGATCTCGTGGGGTCTGAAAAACCGCGAGATCTTCGTTTCCTTTTTTTCCAGCGGACAGTCGTCACATACGATCTTTGTGCCCGCACCTACTACACTGCCTTTTTCGGGAAGATTACCTTCAAGCACGGCTTCCAGCACAGCCCATGTCTGATCCGCGACAGGAGGACATCCGGGAACGTAATAATCTACTTCTACAACCTGATCGAGTGTGTAAACCGATTCGTAGAGTTCCGGAAGCTCGAGTATTCCCTCAGGCACTTCCGTTCTGGTCTGGGGGATGATCCCCTCCGGATTGTCCATTGAAGGTATTTCAATGTAGCTGCGCCTGAGAATTTCCTCGCGTGTCTTCAGGTTGGCAAGCCCAGGAATGCACCCTTCGTAAGCACAAGAACCATAGGCCACAAGTATTTTCGATTTCTGCCTGAGAAGCTTCGCCATTTCCTCGTTCTCCGAATTCCTTATGGCTCCGTTGAACAGGCATAGATCTATCTCATCATCCTCCATGGCTCTGACTTCATCGTATTTTATATCAATGGCGCAGGGCCAGAAAACGATGTCCACAGCCTCGGTAAGTGGCAGTATTCTGTCCCCTATATCAAGTATCGCTATTTCACATCCGCCACAGCTGGCAGCCCAGTATAAGGCTACTTTCGGTTTGCTCATGAATAATCCCCTTTTTCTGTCATGACAGGGTTCCGAAGTAATCCTTTGTAAGCTGCTTCTTTCTGACCTCCGGATTGCTGTAGTCAGGCAGTATCATGGGTGCGATTCTGTCTTCATCTAATTCTGCGGCTTCAACTTCTTCGTTGTAGTGCTTGACATGATCAAGATTCCCGGTCCCGCTGTCTCCATGCTCTCTGATGTACTCGGCTGCCTGTGTACCGGCTATTCTGCCGAAAACGATAACGTCCAGAAGAGAATTGCCCATAAGCCTGTTCTCACCATGAATTCCTCCGGCTACTTCGCCTGCAGCGTAAAGACCGGGCACATTCGTCTCACATTTGCTGTTAATATCCAACCCGCCGTTCTGGTAGTGCAGAGTCGGGTGAATGAGCATGGGCTCTTTGGATATATCGATTCCGAACCGTCTGAAAAGAATGTGCTTGCCGGGGAATTCCTTCCTTACCGTTCCTTCACCTTTGAGCATGTCGATCATGGGGGAATCCAGCCATACCCCGAATTTACCGGTGGGAGTAGGAACGCCGTTCCCTCTTCCATCCGGGCTGCATTCGCGGATGATGCAGGCGGCTTCCACATCCCTCGGTTCTCGCTCGTAAACGAATTGCTCGCCTTTGATGTTAAGTACATTCGCGCCGGCGCCGCGGAATTTTTCCGTAATAAGAATACCCTCAGCCTGTTCAGGGAATACCACACCTGTGGGATGGTATTGCACCGTATGAAGGAAGGAAATGGGTACACCGGCTCTGTAAGCCATGACGAGGCCATCTGCCGTGGCACCGTAGTGGTTGGTGGTCATGAAATTCTGTATGTGCAGCCTTCCGCTTCCACCGGTTGCTAAGATGACAGCCTTGGCTTTCACGAAGTAGTATTGGGCAGTTTCCAGATTGTACAGAACGGCTCCCGCGCAGCGTCCCTGGTCATCAAGAGCTAATTCCACCGCAGGGGAGAATTCGATCACATTTATCATATCCTCGTGATTTCTTGCTTCATCACGGATAGTTTTCATAATCTCAGCACCGGTGATATCCGCCGCGTAATGCATCCTTTTGCGGCATGTCCCACCACCGTGCATGGTCTTCATTTTACCATCTTCGTACTTGGAGAAAGATGTGCCCAACCCTTCGAGCCATCGCAAGGCGTCCGGTGCGTTATGAACCATAGTGTATACAAGTTCCGGATCATTTACGAAGTGACCGCCTCCCAGAATATCCAGATAATGGTAGTATGGAGAATCCTTTCCAACCTTATCGGCTGCCTGAATTCCCCCCTCGGCCATCATTGTATTCGCGTCACCGTGGCGAAGTTTCGTTGCGATTGTAACCTTTGCCCCGTTCTGGGCAGCAAGAATTGCAGCCGCAGTTCCGGCTCCGCCAGCACCGATGATAAGGACATCCGTTTCGAAATCCGGGTCCAGAAGGTTGATCAGGTAGGGATTCACCCTGCTTTTCGCTTCAAGGAGGTCCACTATCTCGTTACTGATGGAGTACCCTTTACTGGGTCCGACTTTGATCGGGCGGCGTGTTCCCTCGATAAAATCCGGATGGAAATTTCTGAGAACCGGCTCCCTCTCCTCAAGTTTGAGAGGAGGAAATTCCTGGCCATTCTTCTTTCTCTCCACCCTTGCAGGACGGGTGGCTACCACTTTTTCTATAAGCTTTATCAGTGATTCAGGATACGGCATTGCTGACCTCCAGTCCAAATCTCATTTTCATCAGACATACCTCGCATCCACAGGTGTCCAGTCTTCTTCCGCCATCTGAGGCTCCGCTTCCCGGGACTTGTACAATTCCTTCAGTTCTTCTATTGATTTACTCATAAGGTTCCTCAGAGGTTCTTCGAACTTCCCGCTTTCTATCTCCTTGACTCTTTCTTCCAGATGTTTCGCTCTGATAATTCCGTGTCTTGCATTCAATCGCCTTGCAAGGATAGCTACGTTGAACTGCACTTCTTCCGCGGGGCATCTTGAGGCGCAGAGACCGCACATGATGCAGTCAAATGATGTTTCGGCCACACCTGCCACGTCACCCCTTATAGCCTGAGCCATGTAGTGCATCACATCTATATCCATCGGGCATCCCTGGCTGCATGCGTTGCATCCTATGCATTTATAAATTTCGGGGTACAGGGATGCGAGCTCACCACCGGTTCCATTCATCTCTTCAATATCAAAGGTTGACCTGTTCCCGGGATAGAAGGGCAGTATCATCAGGTGCATTCCCGGCTGAACAACGGTCTGACAGGCCAGTCCTACCTGAAGTTTGTAACTGTCAGGTGTTCTGAAAACTGTACCGCAGGCACCGCATACTCCCCCGCGGCAGCCGCAGCCCCTTATGTGCTGATAGCCGGCGTATTCCAGTGCTTTCTGAATCGTAAGACTTGCCGGTACATCGTACCTTTTCCCCATGAAGAAGATGGGAACAAGCGAGTCCACTGTCGTTTCGGACGGTTCTGTCATTTTGCCATCTCCCTTGCCGCGAGTTTAAGCGGTCCTTTTGAACGCAGTTCCTCCGTAAATTCATTCATTACATTCGCGAATTTAGCTCCCTCTGCAGCCGAAATCCACTCCAGCCGAAGACGCCGGGTGTCTATCCCGAAATCATCCAGCAGACGGTTCAGGAGGGATACGCGAGCCTGTGTCTTGTAATTGCCATCTTCGTAGTGGCAGTCTCCAGGATGGCATCCTCCAATGAGAACCCCGTCGGCACCCTCATGGAATGCCCAGAGGATATGTTCAGGATCAACCCTGCTGGAACACATGAATCTTATGTTAACTCCATTGGGCCTGTACTTCAGCCGGGAAGTGCCTGCCAGATCCGCGCCGGCGCTCGTACACCATTTGCACAGAAAGCAGACTATCTTGGGCTCAAACATTACTCACCTCCCAAACTGGCTGTTACCATGGATTTGATCTGGGAATCCGAGAGATTCCTCTGTTGAGTCGCTCCGCAGGCGCATGCGGCTACGCAGGAGCCGCAGCCCTCGCAGAGAGCTTCATTTACGATTGCTATTCCCTTCTCTTCATCGTATTCCCTGGCATCGTACGGACATACAGAAATGCAGATCCGGCAGCCGCCGCAGAGATCTTCATCGACCCATGCGATTGCGGGATCCTGCTCCAGATGATCCCTTGAGAAAAGGGAGATCACCTTGCATGCCGCAGCGCTGGCCTGAGCTACTGTTTCCGGTATGTCCTTGGGTCCCTGAGCAGCTCCGGCTATGAAGAACCCGCTGTTGATGCTTTCCACTGGACGCAGCTTCGGATGGGCCTCGGCCAGGAAGCCGTTTGGTCCGGTCTGTATTCTGAGTTTCTTCACCAGCTCAGCCGTGCTGTCCTTCGGAATAACCGCAGTTGCCAGAACAACAAGATCAGCTGCTATTTCAATGTTCCTGCCGGTAAGGGTGTCCGTTCCCCAGACAATAGTCTTGTCGCCGTCACGGAATATTTTTGCAACCTTTCCGCGGAGATAGATGATACCCTCTTCCTCCTCGGCATTATGGTAGAATTCTTCGTATCCTTTTCCACCTGTTCTGATGTCTATATAGAAGATGTAGGGTTGGCCGTCATGAACACGGTGCTTGTACAGAAGAGCATGCTTCGTTGTATACATGCAGCAGATCTTGGAGCAGTAGGGTTTGTACCGCTCGGGGTCCCTTGAACCCGCGCACTGAACGAAGACGATCTCCTTCGGGATGGTGCCGTCAGAGGGCCTCCTCACCTCTCCAACAGTTGGACCGGATGCTGACAGAAGGCGCTCGAAGGCCAGTCCGTCAATGACATCCGGAACATCGCCTGCACCGTATTCGGCCAGATCAACAACTGGGAGAGTATCAAAACCCGTTGCGGTTATGATGGCTCCAACTTCTTCTTCAATGAACCGATCCTCCTGTTCGAAATCTATCGCACCTATCTCGCATACCTTTTCACACAGTCGGCATTTTCCTGTTTTGAAATAGATACAGCTGTCATGTTCAATTACCGGTTTGTTGGGGACCGCCTGGGGAAAGGGAACGTAGATAGCCCCGTGAGTTGCAAGCTCCCTGTCAAAGACGGAGGAGACTTTTGCAGGACATTTCTCCATGCACAGACCGCAGCCATTACATTTGGACCAGTCCACATAGGCAGCTTTCCGCCTTATCCGGACTTTGAAATTACCCACGTATCCGGAAACCTCATCGATTTCGGAATAAGTCATTAGTTCGATGTTCGGATGCTTGCCTGCCGCAACCATCTTCGGTGTGAGAATGCACTGAGAGCAATCCAGGGTTGGGAATGTTTCAGAAAGCTGAGCCATATGCCCGCCGATTGATGATTCCTTTTCAACAAGGATAACCTTATAGCCGGAATCAGCGATATCCAGGGCAGCCTGAATACCGGCGATGCCGCCGCCGATCACAAGAGCCTTCTTTGTAATGGATACAGGAATCGGCTCGAGTGACTCGTTCAGCCTGGTCTTCTGAACCATTGTAGCGACAATATGAATGGCCTTGCTGGTCGCCTTTTCCCTGTCTGTATGTACCCAGCTGCACTGTTCGCGGATATTCGCGATTTCGCACTGCCAGGGGTTGAGTCCCGCCTCTTGTGCGGCAGTTCTGAAAGTGGATTCGTGAAGATTAGGGGAGCAGGCTGCGATGATAACGGCGTCCAGCTTTTCTTCTACTATCTTTTCCCGGACGAGGGTCTGTCCTGGCTCGGAGCACATATAAATGTAATCCTGGGCATAGGCGACACCATCCATTTTTAGTGCCTCTTCGGCCACACGCTTAACATCGACCGTTTCAGCGATGTTTATACCGCAATGGCAGACGAAGACTCCTATTCTTTTCATTCGGAGTCCCCCTTTCCGGTACTGATGCCGATCTTATCCAGAACAGGGGTAACATCAACATAGTGTTTCTCGAACCCCTGTCTGCCGAATTCAACCCCAAGTGCAACTGAGAGAAGTTGGGTGAAATAGAATATCGGAACAGGTTTAAAATCGGAATAGGCCTCACTTATGGCCTTCTGTCTTGAATCCAGGTTATAGAAACAGAGTGGACAGCTTACCACGATTGCTTCAGCTCCGTGGTTTGTGGCCGACGTGAGTATCCTGTAGCACAGCCTTGTAGAAGCATCGGGGCTGGAGACCGACAGATACGATCCGCAGCACTCCGTTCTGTAAGGATATTTCACGGGCTGGGCGTCCAGAGCGGTGATGAAATCCTCGATTATGGTTGGATTCTCAGGGTCGTCCAGCTGTATTTCGTTCTCAGGTCTTAACATGACGCAGCCGTAGTAAGGTGCGATCTTAAGTCCCTTCAGTGATCTTCTTAGGCTTTCGGTGATCTTGTCGTAACCCAGTTCATCGCGCAGGTATTCCATGAGATGAATCACTTTAACTTCGCCAGCGTAATCTACCCATGGAGAATCATCCTTTTCAAGGTACTCCCGCTCAGGTGTGTCATCGGCAAGGAAGGCATTAACTCTTTTCCTGGTGATTTCATCGGATTTTATGCTATAGTTCGTCCTTTTCAGAGTATTGTAACAGAAGTCGCATATTGTTATAAGAAGATCT
>CAZUYF010000100.1:0-7235 GCA_964624675.1 uncultured bacterium | reverse complement strand
ATATCCCTGTTGGATGATAAGATAGACACCGTGGTCAGCACTTCCCCGGGTGAGGTTTCAGAAGATATCCCGGATATTGCTGGAAGTAGTATCGCTGAACTCTTCAGCATATGGCCCCTTTCAGAGGAATTCAGAATGGTGCTGTTCACTCCCGGCGCAGCTATCTATTCTGCGGCTGCCCGCAAAGATTCTGACTCATCAGTTCTCGTCTACTATCTGGATACGGAGAAGGAGGATCTTTACAATCCTTCTCTGCCTGCCATAAGACTCATCCCCGATAGAAATCTGCCGGTAGTATCTCCGGGGTTCGTGTGTCTCCTTGGATATACACCCTGGGAGCTTTCGCAGAGCGAGCTCATTTCCTCACTGCCGGGTGATTTAAATGAATCCAGGGGTCAGGTGACCCTTCTGGATAAAACGGGCAAAGGGCTTCGGCTGATCTTCTCCCGCACGCCAAACAATTCTGGAGGAACTGACTACACATTCATCGGAAGGCCAGAGGGGCTTGTATTCCCGATCAGGGAGCTTGAGCGGCTCTCTGAGATGAAAGTTCAGGTACCTGAGGACCTGCTTGCTTTCCTTGTAGATGTTCTTAAACTGGAAGCGGCGGTTCTCCTGACACGCTCAACCGTTGGTTACGTTCCCATATGCACGATCAATGTGGAGATTGATACTGAACATTTCGAGACAAGCAGCATATTCAATCCTGAGAACCTTCAATTCCCGATCTGGGTCGATCTGGATGAAGATCGCGCACCTCTGAGCCTCAGGGGTCAATGCCTGGTTTACCCCTCAGGACACCTGATCCTTGTGGCTCCGTGGAGAGGTGATGCGGATACACTTCAGCAGAGGGCGGACTCCATCATGCCTGCGCTCTCGATGAAATACGAGCATTTCAGGGCCACACATGGAGAACACAGGCTTCAGAATCTGCTCTGCGAACTGGACCTGCTTCTAGCAGATCAGTCTAACCACAATTCCCTTCAGAAAACTCTTGAAACAGCTGCTATGGGTTTTTCAGCCACTGTTCTGGCCATTTTCGGACCGGAGGAGTCGGCAAGCCCGATAGCGTCAAGTAATACAGACAATGAAATAGAAAAGCTGCTTACATCGGATCGCCCTTTTGAAGAATGTTTCAATGACACTCATGTTTCAATCCTGAACAACGGTTTCATACTTCTTGCCGCTTGGAATGATGAGAGGGAAGTTCCGTACAAGGCAGTCGATGCCTTTGGGAAAAAACTGAACAGAATTGATCTCGATAAACTGCGTATGGATGATACGAATCTTCCGGACTTCTCTCAGCTGCAGGCTGTTTTCATGAAGGATACGAAGGTGCTGTGGCATGGGAAATCATTGGGCATTTCACACTGTTTTCAGTTCTACGGCAATTCCAGACAGTGTTTCGATTGTCCTGTCAATCACCTTTCCATTTCCGGAAAAAAAAGCGCCAGACTTGAAAATCATCAGGGTTATGTAGAAGAAATCTACCCGACGGGCAACGGTTTTCTTATAACCTGGACCCTGCTTCCTTCAGAAGGCGTAACCGGTTCATCAACAAGGGAATCGTATCCAGGAGGAGAAGCTGAATATACACCAGATGGGGAAATAGTATCCTGGAATGGCTGGTTTCAGGAAGCTACTGGAGTCGGTTCGGAGCAGGTAAGCGGACAGAACGCAGCCAGAATTCTAAACAGGATCGGTTCCCCGGCTCTTCTTTCCCAATACAGAGCAGGGCTGGCAGGGGTTTTCATCCCCGAACCCGTGGAATTCATATGGAAGGGAATGAAGTGCTTCAGTCGCATGAGAATTCCGAGATCGGGTGAGAATATTCTTCACACAGTTCTTGACTCGAATAGAGCTGGTATTGCCGATGCAATCACTCTGGGTCCGGGTACTCTTTCTTCATCTTCTGAACCTCGCTCTCTTGCGGAATACCTCTCTATTGCATGCAGAAGAGAAGGATGGGAATTCGATGTATCAGGTACTACTTCTGAGGAGGGCGCACCTGTATGGTTCGCGAGACGGGCTGCAACAGATCTCCTCTCAAACCTTCTGCATATGCTGGCTCCCATGTGCCCTGACAGATGGGCCGGACTTGAAACAGGCTGGCTGGATAATACTCCTGAGACCGGGGCTTTTTCCTTTCTTCCTGGACAGTACCATGTCATTCAATTCAGACTTCAGGGAATTGGAATCGCTGAGAGATCATCAATCCTGAGACAGTTGAGTATCCTTTTCAAAGGGTTCGGAGGTTGGCTTGCCGGATCCCCCGATAAGGATGTTCTGCAGGTGGGTCTTCCAGCTGGCAAAAAACACTACAAGGAGGTTGACGCGATTATCTACTCCCCGCTTTCTTCATTCACGGAACTCTGCAGAGAGGCTATTTCCGGGATCAGTTCGAAGAAATTCCATTTTGTGGAGTCAGCAAGGGAGATGGCTGTAAGGCAGCAGACGGCGGGTGCTGTAATATGCAGGCTTGATCAGAGCAATATTCATTACGCCACAGCACTTGCTGCGCGAATCCCCGATCAGCCGATATTGATCGCATCAGGGCTTTCAAGCGGTATTCCATCAATCACTGCGAAAGTCAGACATCTTCAGTTACCTGTAGATAGCAAGACACTGTTCTCCGCCATCAGAAAAACGTTAAGAGGTTAGTATGCTGTCAATAATTATTTGCGCTATTCTTCTGACCCCATCAACACCAGAGGGTTTTCTAGACGAATTGTGCGAGAACAGCACCGGAATGGAAGGAGCGGAGTTCTGGTCGACACATGCATCAATGGAGGTTCAATCCGCGTTGGCCGATCCCGATTCTCTGGTGATAATTCTGGACGGGATGCAGGAACTTACTGTGAGCACAGGCACAAGAACTGCATTTGAAGAAAGTGAAAATGCGTTCAGAATCGAATTCGGTGAATCCAGCTGGACCTGGACCGATTCAAACGGCAGTCTCCATAGGATAAAGGGGCTTACCGTTGTTGTATGCGTCCAGGGTAACTACACATGGTCTGAAATACCAGTTATTTCATCGAGATCTGTAAGTGTCGGTAACAGGGAAAGACTGATCTCGGGTATCCTGATAACATTTCTGGTGCTGATATCTACTCTTATTTTTCTAACATGGGCAAAGAGGCGATACCTCTGAGAATACCTCTATTTGAAGCGGTCCCATTCCGATGAGAAATCCAGAATCTGAACAGGCAGTTCCTGAACTGAAAGCTCCAAGGTTACGGCATTCTCTATAAAATCTTCCATTTCCCTCTGAAGAAGTATCATCTGAGACATGAAAACCTGGTACTTGTTAATGTTTTCAGCCTTATCGGTGGGAAATTCCTTACCTGATTCAAGCTGTTCTTGAAGGTCTTTAAGCAGCGATGAAACAGCTAATATCATTTCCGTAGCCTGATTGAAATCTGTCATTGTTCTCTTCCTGTTGCAGCTTCTGAGGAAGCAGGATAATCGCGAATGAATCCTGATCCGTCAACACTGAGATGTTCTGTTTCCATGCCCTTTATATATTTGACAGCTTCGTTCAGAGCCGTCTCCATCTGAGGTCGGCTCCATCCGTCGAACTGCCATGCTGGATGACCTGCACGCTCAAGTATCAATGCGAGCCCTCCTGTTTCTTCGGCCATCCTCAATCCGGTTTCCGGAGGTGATATTCTGTCCCGCGTACCGGTAATATAAACAAATCTGGTTTTAAGCGGTTGACCGATGTAATCACAGGGCATGAATACCTTCAGTCCATTGCTAACACCTCTCGGCAGAAATAGTTTCAGAATGGCTGTTCTCAATCTACCCATTCTGACAACTGATGCCTCGAAGAAATTCCTGAAAACACCATGCGAAATAACTCCTGCAACACCATCTCCGAGAAGACCGGATACCTTCTGAGCAACAGCTCCACCCATCGAAGAGCCGTAAATCAGGGTCCTGCTCCTGTCAAATCCCATGCTGTCCCGGACATGGTCAAGAACACCTGCAAGGTCGTAAACCTCGGCTGGTCCCCCGCAGGTAACTGGAAGAGGGTGATTATCATGTCCCCTCAGGGGAACCAGGAATACCGAGAATCCGATTTTCCCGAAAAGTTCTCCTGGATGCACCATTGATCCGATGTTCTCGTGAAGACCGTGAACAACCACTGCAAGATCGGAGCCACCTCTCAGGAAATATCCCTTCATTTTATATCCATCAAGAGATTCGACATTAACCGGTTGCCAGGGTGCTGCGGGAAGGGGACAATCGGCTGGCTGGCGGTATCTGAATCTGTTGGCAAAACCTATCAGTCCCGGTCTGGAAGCCATCCTTCTGAAAATGAGCCATGTACACAATGCGGTTAACATTCCAATGCACCACCCGGCCAGCACATCAACAGGATAATGCACTCCAAGATAGATTCTGCTGAATCCAACTAGAGCGGACAGAAGAAATACAAATGGAGCAAGGGGCGGGTAGGCAAAAGCTGTAACAGCAGCAAGGGATGCGGAATTCGCAGAATGAGCGGAGGGAAAGGACCTGTTGCCGTACACATCCCCCCTGTAACTTACCTGCATGGAAATGGATTCGTCAAAACATGGCCTTGCTCTGCCCACATCCCGTTTTAAATGATAGCATATCTGGTCCGAACCTGCTGTGGCAATTATCAGGCAGAGCAGCACTACTCTTGGATTTCTCCCGGCAAAAGCTCTTTTCCATCTGCTTCCGGAAGAAGGATGAGGTCTGGTCCTTCCCCACCACAGGAGCATCAGTATGTAAGCCGCAAGAACAGGAATCCAGTTGTCAACATTTGTTATGAAGCGCATCACCGCTGTCAGAAAACCGGAATCAATACCGTTCACCGCAAGAAATACTGACCTGTCCCACGCCGGCCACAGCATCAATATCACCCCCGGGATTCCAGCAGAACACCCAATTCAGCTATCACTTTTCCTTCTCACTCTGTATCCATTTTCTGTACTTCTCCAAATCGGTTCCGATGAATTTGAGGCACAGACTCACCACAAAAGCATCATCAATATATCCCACTACGGGAATTATATCGGGAATAAGATCGAAGGGATTCACGAAGTATAAAAGAGTGAACGCAACCGCTGCAATCGTTCGGTAGGGCAATTTGTATCTGCCTCTGACCACGTTACTTATCATACTGTATAAAAGCTTGATATCCTGCCATAAACCTTCCAGAGAGTCAGGTATACCGGCACCCTCAAGCCTGCTTATTTTTCTCCCCGCCTCCGTTACAGCCTGTTCAACCTGTTCATCATCGACTGAATCCAGTCCGGTGTGGAAGATGCTCTCGAGCCTGGTCTTATCGTTCTTTCCAAGATCCTTCATTGATAGCTCCATTTCATTGCACAACAATGTGAACATATCCAAGTGGCCTGTACAGGAAAAGACAGGGTAGTTCTCTGTAGTGCGAATGTGTTAGCTTTCCGAGTATGAAATTCCTTGTAACTGTACCTCCGGTCATTACACCTTCGGAACCGCCATCGGGCGCCTTCCTGCTTGCTGCGGGACTTGTCGCAAGAGGAGTCGAAGCAGGATTCCTTGATCTGTCGCTGGAGTATTTCAGGTACATCTTCTCCCTCTCCCCAAAAGGCAGAGGATATCCCGCCGTAATACCTGCTTTGGATTATCTGCTGAACAACCCTCTTTACACACCTCAGAAGCATCGCACTTCATCGGGAGTTCTCAATTCCTCAATGAAACTTTTCTCAAAGAAATACCCCGGATGGAAAATTACCCTGATGAACCTTATGCCCCCGGTATCTCTCCACAGACCTTCGGAATTAATGAGGATCTCCCGCGAAGGTAACACGCCCTTTTCCAGATTCTGGGAGGAGTATCTTCTTCCAGTACTGCAGCGGTACAATCCGGAGACTGTCCTTGTCTCGCTCTCCTACCTTTCGCAATTGACTGCAGGTATAGACCTGGTCCTGTTTCTGAGAATGGCAGGATACAGAGTCATCGTAGGGGGTTCATTGCTGAACAGTCTCAGCAGAACCGGAACGGGATATGAACTTGTACGAGGTGTACTCCCTGAATCCAGCCTGAGTGACGGTTCCAGTTTTCCTGGATTCAACTCCGGAAGCGATCCATTTCTGAGCAACCTCTCCTGGCCGGACATGCTGGGTGAATGGAACTATATCTCCGGAAGACCGGTGATCCCCTACACCCTTTCCACAGGATGTTACTGGAACAGATGTCTGTTCTGTCCGGATTCAAGCAGGAAGCTCACCCTTTACGGTCATGAAACATTTGAAAGATTCATATCAACAATCCCTTCCACTATAATGGACAGGAATCCGATTATTCACTTCGTTGATTCGGCAATTCCAGGCAGAGCACTGGAAGGAGTACTTCCATTATTGAGGAAGTACAAACTTGATTTCTATACTTTCGCCAGACCGGAAGGGTGGATATCCAGAATTGCGGACAGGCTTAGCGAATCCGGCTGCCTCATGCTTCAACTGGGTGCAGAGAGCGGGAGCAGATCTCTCCTTGACCGTTTCGAAAAGGGAATTGACCCGGATACAACATTGGAAGTCCTGAAAAAGTGCGCTGATACCGGAATAAGATCCTACGTATACATGCTTCTGGGCCTCCCGGGAGAAACAGATCATGATATAAAAGCATCGCTTCGATTCCTTGAAGAAGCCGGTGATTCGATCGATTTCATCAATTTCTCTATTTTCAACCTCCCTGTGAACTGTGCCCTGACGGACAGGGCTTCCGAATTCGGTATCGATCTGCTCGAACATGATTCCCCGGATGACGCGATAAGATTGTACCTGTCTTTCCTGTATAAAGGGCAAAACCCAAGAATCAGAGCGAAACGAGCCGTATCTGAGCGCTTTGCCGAAATCCCAGCAGTTGCCGAAGCCCTGATAAGAACTCCGCGATGGTTCAGAACATCGCACTTCCCGCTTATTGAGATACCGGGTAGAAAATCCGGATTGGCTTCTGATTCCAGGTTATGAAATCCTGTTAATCGCAAATCTCCTGATTGAGCACTAATTGTCGAGCTTTACATTTGCATAGAGCTACCTTAGTATTTAATGGTATTGGTGTTTTCTATATAGTTTGAAAATGCTGATCAATGAATAGAACACAGTAAACAGATCGAAAGGAAGTAAGCAATGGTAGCTTTAGCTCTTGCAGTTTCTGTGCTGTTCGGTGTTTCGGCCAATCTCGAAACTGGTGTAACTGTCAATGACGGCAGCACTGGA
>CAZUYF010000099.1:0-7249 GCA_964624675.1 uncultured bacterium | reverse complement strand
TCGAGAGCTTTTCTGAAGTGCTCTTCCGCCTCATCAAGTTTCCCCTGGGATGCTTCGATATGAGCCATATTCGCAAGCAGCTCGGAACTTTCGGGGCTTAACTCAATAGCCTCCTTCAAGTCTGAGCAGGCCTGATCTAATTCAGCATTGTTGAAATGCACAATTGCGGAGCGATTCAGGTTTCTTACTCTGTTATCCTTGACTTCAACCGAGTGAAGGGTCAACAGATCCTTCATCTGTTCAAGCTGCTCCTTCTGAGCTTCAGCGCTTTCCTTGACGCTGCCGGAAATTAAAACAACATCCTCAGCTGTAGAATCCTTGACCTCCGCGAGCTTCTCCTGGATACTGTCTCTTGACTGGTCCATTTTCGATGATATTTCGCCCATTCCATCGGAAAGAATCTTAATGTTTTCCGAGAAGATAACTCCTCTATTCTCATTGGATTGACCAATCACTTCGGTAACAGTCTTCTGGATGGATGACACGGACTCAGTTATCAGAAGTGACACTTCACCAAGTTCCTTTGTGAACAGCTCCTGCTTCAGAGAACCCTCCGGTCCGGAATCAAGAACCTTCAGAAGTTTCTCCTGAGCGCTTCCGAGGTCTTCTCTCATCCCGGCAAGAAGCTCGTTGGACTTCACCAGCTCTGCTGTCACACTTTCGATCTTCTCGATAAGCAGAGATGAAACAGCTGTTTCAAGCTTTTCCATACGAGTGTCAATACTCACCACGGATTCATTGAGCTTGTAAACAAGTTTTCCAATCCCGGTAATCAATTCCTCCACAATATGATCAGTGTTTTCAGCTTCCGGTTTGTCATCCATTTTTCACCTTCTCTGTTTTCGTCTCGATCTGAAGTCCCGATATTAATTCGATCTGATCCGGGTTGTAAGCAGGACCCTCCTGCCGAAGCATTCCGGTAAGCACGGGGAATTTCCCAGCAATGAATCTGCGCAGGGCAATTCTCTCCATCGGGGCACCCGCCTGTTCAAGAGCCCAGAAAAGCCTCTTAAGGGGAGCCACATCTTCCGTTTTTCTGTATTCCTTCATCCAGGCCGAAATGGCCTGATCCCTGAATCCGAGATTCCATAAAGCCAGAGCCCTTGTATCCATAGCCAGAGAGGATTCGGAATCCGCTTCATCCAGGAATTTCAGGGCTTCAGCGGACCTCCCTGAGATAACCATATCGAAGGCATTATCCGCCCCCTTCAGTTCTTTCCTGGCTTCAGCCAGGCCATCCCTCAATCTGGACAGTATTCCGTTCGAACCGTTCTGTCTGGCAACAGAAACAGCTTCGGCAAGCATTTCAGCCGAAAGAAGTATTTCAAGAAGCTTTTCAGTTTCAGTACTCGAAAGAGTATCTTCATCGGTCATTTCAGTCAGGCTGCTCATGCATGTTTCAGCCAGTTTCTTTCTGAGCGGAAGATCACCCGCGGGGAAAAGCAGCTCATCGTCCGCCAGCTTGAACAATCTTCTGATACCCTGACCGGATTTGAGCACTGCCGGGGCAATAACTCTGGCTTCATCACTGCTTATTTTACTGAATCCATCGGGAAAGAGTCTATCAAGAGCTTCTGCAACAACAGTATCAACTTCGACGGACTGCCAGAATCTAACCCTGTCTGCTCTTCCAGCTTCGACCTCACCAAGGATCTTCCTTGAGGCTTCTGTCTTCCACGGGGGGTCACTCTTCTGAGCAAGGTTACAGAGTATATCCTCCGCTTTCTGTGCAAATCCACCGGTAAGAGCCTGTCCGGCCAGGTCCAGCAGAGCTTCCGCATGATGTTCAGGAGTCCAGTCCGCTGCAGCGGCATCAATAATCATCTCAGTAAGGGGAATGCTGATATCGGGATTGTCCCTGCAGATTCTGCTGAAGAGTGCTGAATTGCCGGCTGCCACTGCGCATATTGCCCCGGGAGCGGGTCCTATCTTATTATGGAACTCCTCAATGATTCCTTCTTTTGACAGCTCAGGCAGAATAAGTACGGCCTTCGTGATCAGATCATCGATATCAGCATCGATCCGGTAACGTGATGCTAATCTTGCAGCGTAAAGGTACGCTCTGCCTGATGAACTGTCAGCTGCCATGGAAAAGGCCGCATTCATTAGTTCTTCAGCTTTGCCCGAATCAATATCTAGCATAACCGCGGAGTATTTATGAAACCTTTGAAAGTCCCCCCTTAAAGCGGTAGTTCTTGTAAGTGAATCCAGAAGAGGGTATTCTCCGGGGTGATCTTCGACCATGCTTTCAAGTAATTCCAGAACACCATCTTCCCTTAAAACAGGGGTTAATATGGCTGATACATCATCAAATTTTTTCTCAGTCTTGTAAGATTCAGCGATGAGTTTCCTGATCGTGAGACCCATGGAAGGTGCTTTCGGCAGTATGAATTCAAGTACGGTTCTGGCCATAGTGCTTGACCAGGTTCTCTTCACAGGCTTTATAAGAAGGTCGAGAGCTTCTTTGTATCTGTCCTTCAGTGTTTCGGAACATGCCTGCGCCACACCATCTATCAGTGGCTCACCTATACTTCCTTCAATGTAAGAGGATCCGGCAAGAACAATCCTGTTCCTGGAAAGCAGATACTTGACCTTGAATTGCGCTTCCTCAGCGGGATTGTCCCACTTCAGCTCCGTTGCAAGAGCAATCTTCCAGTCTTCATCTCCCTCAATCTTCTCAAGGATTGATGCGACTGATTCAGCAGCCCTTCCGGGAGCTATCCTGGTAAATATTCCCTGCAGATCAAGCTGATCACGCAGATCTTCAGGCAGTTTCGCGATCCTGTCAATAATGACTTCCTGAAGATCAGGAGTTTCCATCGCCTTGATAAGGTGTTTGCCTGCATATTCCATATTATTCTCGCGCAGACAGATCAGCGCTACTACCAATGCCTGCCATGGAGTGTTCGGGCTGAAAGCAGCATCTGTAATCTCCTGTACTGATCCTACGGATATTTCATCCTTCCTCAATAACTTCTGGCCTTCAGGGGAAGGGTTTTTCCCCTTGAGCAGAAGTTTGAACCAGTCTTCAGCAGCTTCCTGCTCCCTCTCTGAGCGAAGCCTGAAAAGGGCTCTGGCTTCTCTAAGCTCAGGATACCTTTCAATCTGGTTCTCCATCAGATCAAATACGGCCGCTGCTTCGCTGCAGAATTTCTTTTCCATTCTTCCTGACAGGTGCGCGAGAGTGGCGGAAGCCTCACTCCTCTTTCCAGTTTCAAACAGTACCGCGGCAAGCAGTGAAAGGACGTAGGCGCTATTCCTGTCCCGTATGATCAATTTCTCTATCTGCTCAAATACCAGTGTATAATCCGCATCAACTATCGGGAGCAAAGAGAATACAGCATCCTTGATATCTCCGTCATCAACCAGGTATAAAGCGAGTTTAACAGCGATAGTACCAGTAATGTCCCCGGTTTCAGCCAGAATGTCACGGCAGACAGCGATAAGCTTCCCGCTATCGGCACCTCCAGCTTCAAATGCCCTTTCGAGGGCTTCAATAGCTTCCGGAATCCTTCCTTTTTCAAGGTTTATCTGGGCTGAAAGCAGAAGGGGAGCTGCACCGCTTTCGGGATGGGCGACAAGGTCTTCAATTGCTGATTCCAGCTCCTCCCGGTCCAGGCTTTGACTGTATATGCCCTCCAGAGTTTTTGATGCAGCTTCAGTCTTGCCGGCGGCAGTATACATCTCAGCAAGAAATGCCGCTGATTTACCCGATCGGTCTGCAGGTACCATCCATTTCTCAATAACTTCAGCGGCATCTACCGCTTCATCGGGTGATGGTTCACTGTCTGATAACTTACTCGCGAATTGCAGAGCCCGGTCCATTTTGCCTGATACTGCTGCAATGCCCATCAGTGAGATCAGGTAGCTGCTGTCCAGGTCCTTAACCTGATTGCCCATCCAGAACGCCAGAAGGGGTATATCCCGGTGGGGGAACTCGACCTCCCTGCAGACTTTCCAGAGAAAATCTATTGCTTCACCTGACCTGATTTCGCGATGCAGGCACAACGCCCACTCCACCAGGGAGTCCTGATCTGCTTCGGGGTGAACAGTACCGTCAAAGCGCATTGAACTCTGCATTTTTTCTCTGATAATATCGAAAAGGCTTGTAACGGTTATCTCATCAGCCTTACGGAGTATATTGATGGCACCCTTGTAATCATGCATATCGATATAGCTTTTCCAGATCACCCTCAACAGATCGGTGGATCTGGAGAATTCATTCAACCTGCCAATGAAAAGGTTTCGCACTTCCTTCGCGATCTGTCTGTGACGATGCATGACTTCTTCGCCGACGCTTGAAGCCAGATTTGGATGACCGATGTCAAGCAGCAGTTCAACCAGTTCCAGTGCGACAGCGCTTTCCTCAAGGAGAACCGCCTTTTCCTCTTTAACTGTAGAGGAAATCCTGTTAACACTTCCCTCATTGGCGAATTTTCTGATCTTTCTCAGTATTTTTCTGGGTCCCGATTCAAACAATGCCATTATTCTCACTCACCTATTCAGGTATGATTACAAGGATGTTCCCTAAAGAGAGTATATTATTCTCCAGTGAATTAAGGTACATAATCTGTTCAATGGAAACTCCGTATCTTAAGGCAAGATCCCAGAGAGTATCCCCCTCAATAACTGTATGCTCAATTCTCACTCCACCTGATACTATATCTATTTCATCATCGGCGGGAAGGGTGGGTCCTGTTTCTATCGGTTCGGGATTCGATGAACTGCCGGAACGGCGGAGCAGAAGGACGTCTCCTGGGAATATGGTATCATCAGGTGACATTTCGTTCCAGAGGGCCACTTCGCGGGAACTTACACCTACGCCTGCTGCGATCGCGCCGAGTGTGTCACCCATGCGAACGGTATACCTTATGAATTGTGGGTTTTCAACGTATCCGGCATTCACGGGCTGTCGCTGACTCTCGGGAATGTTTATGTACATACCGGGCTGAAGAGATCCTGCAGGGTTAAGTCCCATAAGAACTTCCGATGATACTCCCATTTCAGATGCTATCCAGCTCCAGCTATCCCCCTCCTTCACCATGTACCTGACAGGATCGATGGCCCACGCTGTATTGAACACATCACCAGCATATGGAGCAGGTACGACTATTTCCCAGGCTTCTCCCTCTGCCGGCGTTTTTTCCATCAGGTACGATCTGTTGAGATCCATAAGCATATCAATGCTGAGATCGGTTTCGGCAGCAAGTAATCTGAGATCAAAACCGGAAGGAACCCACACAACGGCAAGTTTATCCGATTCAAGCTCTACCTGGACATAAGCCTCTGCTGCAGACGCGAAACGGGGAACGAAAGCATCCGTTTCACCCGGCAGCTCTATTTCACCGAAAGTGCTGCCCCCCTGCCGAAGTCCCGCCTGAACCCTGCCCGGACCGCAATTGTAAGCTGCAATCGCTAAAGACCAGTCATCAAAAATATTGTGCAGATGTGTAAGATACCTTGCCGCAGCTCTTGTGGAAGCAACCCAGGAATATCTTTCATCAATGTAATCGTCTATCTTCAAACCAAGTTCGCGTCCGGTGGTGGGCATCAGCTGCCATGGACCTGCGGCTCCAACTCTGGAATAGCAGCCCACAGTGAAATCACTTTCAATCCAGACGAGTGCACCGATCTCACGGGGTACCCCTTCGCTTCTGAGTATCTGCTCAACAAGCTCCTTTATATCTCCCCTGCCTGGAAAACGCTCGGGGCTGTACTGAATATCACTGGTGGCAGCCAGGGAAGCCGGTATATCCGTAGAGGGAACCTCGCTGCATCCAGTTGCTCCCCCCTGAAGAACCGGGAGGACCATCTGATTCTCGGATACAGGCGGAGGTGAATCCGAGTTGCGATGAGTAAGCGAAGTGATGCGTGTGCCTGAACAAGAAATAAATGTGAGGGTTGACCACAGAACTGCTGCAAATATGTATCGGTTATTGTATGCGGAGGTGAAACAATGATTAATTGCGGTGTTGTGGGTGCAACAGGACTCGTTGGCGAAACTATGATCAAGGTGCTTCAGGATCGCTCCTTTCCTTCTGTGTCGTTTCATCCCTTTGCCTCAGACAGATCTGAAGGGAAGATCGTCCGGTATAGAAACATTGAATACCCGGTAGAAATATTAAGACCGGAAGCAATCAACAAGGGAATGATACTCTTTGGTGCCACTTCTGCAAATATAGCAAAAAATTGGGTACCAATGTGCATTACGGCAGGAGCGCTGGTGATCGATAACTCCTCCGCCTATAGAATGGATCCGGATGTTCTGCTGGCGGTGCCGGAAGTTAACGGACACCTGATTACAGGAGAAGAAAATCTCATTGCCAATCCTAACTGCTCGACCATCCAGCTTGCAGTGGCTCTTAACCCTCTTCGGCAACTGGGAAAGGTCAAATGGGTCTCGGTATCCACATACCAGGCGGTTTCGGGTGCCGGGACACCGGCGCTTGAAGAGTTGAAAAGGCAGCAGGATGGAAACCTGCCTGCAAACACTGCTGACATTATCCACGAAAATATCATCACAAGTATAGGCCGACCTGTTGAAGACGGTTACTGTGGTGAAGAGATCAAGCTGATGAATGAGACTTGCAAAATTATGGGAATGGATTTCCCGATATTCGCTGCAACAGCAAGGGTTCCTGTAAGAACGGGGCATACAGAAGCTGTAGTTGTAAAATTCGATAATCCTGTCCAGAGCGATGAAGCCGCTGGAATTCTTGCAGAAGCTCCGGGAGTTACCGTTTCGAAATCCGGTTCGTCACCTCTCATTGTGGAAGACACCGACATCGTTATTGTGGATAGAATACGAAATAATCCCGGTGACCCGTCAGTTCTTCAGTTCTGGGTCCTCGCGGACAACCTCAGAAAAGGTGCGGCACTTAACGCAGTTCAGATTGCCGAGAAATATCTTCACAGCAAATATAACTAGACTTTGATTAGTGCTGAATCAGCCGGGGAGAACAGATTCAAGCTGTTCTCCCCGTTTTTCAATTGGTTTAATCCCTCCTCACAACAAAACTGCCGGTGCTTACATCAGAACCAACGCTGCACTGAAGAAGGTATACTCCATTGGGAACTGGTGTTCCGTTCCCGGTGAAGCCGTCCCAGTGAAGAACGCTCCCCGATTCAGTATGACCGCTCCAGATCATCCTGCCGGAAACATCGTAGATCATCACTGAAGCTTCTTCAGAGTATTCAACTACAGGAGCCGTGCCAGCTCGACGGCGGCATCCGTCGGTGCCGACCGCGA
>CAZUYF010000098.1:2506-7536 GCA_964624675.1 uncultured bacterium | reverse complement strand
CCAGAAGAACATATAATCAGAAGGACTGGAATGACTGCTGAAGAACTCAGACATCTCTATTTTGATTTTTTTATTGAGAGAAACCATACACTGATTCAGGGAGCTTCACTTATACCCTCAGAGGATTCCACTATCCTCTATACTCCTGCTGGAATGCAGCCGCTTGTACCCTATCTGCTTGGAGAGAAACATCCTGCGGGTAATAGGCTTGTCGATGTGCAGAAGTGTATCCGCACCGGTGATATTGAAGAGGTAGGGGATTCTTCCCACTTGACCTTCTTCGAGATGCTTGGAAACTGGTCACTGGGTGATTACTTCAAACGTGAGGCCATCACCTGGAGCTTCGAATTTCTTACATCCGGCAAATGGCTGGGCTTTAAACCTCAGCAGCTTCATGTAACTGTTTTTGCCGGGGATGAACAGATTCCCCCGGATGAGGAAGCTGCCGCACTCTGGGAAGAGGTGGGCATTTCCCGGGACCGGATCTATTTCCTCGGCAGGGATGACAACTGGTGGGGACCCACAGGAAATACCGGACCATGCGGCCCTGACACGGAAATATTCATCGATACCGGATTGCCTCCGTGCACCCCTGCATGCAGGCCCGGTTGCGGTTGCGGGAAGTACTTCGAGATATGGAACGATGTCTTCATGGAGTACCGCAGAACCGCGGACGGCCAGTACGTTCCTCTGGAGCAGAAGAACGTTGATACCGGCATGGGTGTGGCCCGGACCGTAGCAATGATGAACGGTTGCTCCACCATTTACGATATTCCCCAGTTCGGGCCTCTGTTCGGGTTCCTGAAAAAGCTGTCAGGGTTGGGTCCTTCGCCCGACCACCAGGCACAGAGGTCACTGCGGATAATATCCGACCACATAAGAACGGCCACCCATATTCTTGGGGATGACCAGGGCATTCCCCCCTCAAATCTTGACAGAGGGTACGTCCTGAGAAGACTTATACGCCTTGCAATAAGGCATGGCAGGAAACTTGGCATAGATGAACCCTTCACTCACAGGCTTGCTGAACTTGTCATTGATGTTGAGTCCTCTGTTCACGAGGAACTGGCACGAAACCGGAAGTTCATCCTTGAAGAGCTTTCCATGGAGGAATCGAGGTTTGAGAAAACACTGCAGTCCGGTCTCCGCGAGTTTGAGAAGATTCTTCCCAACTTGATGAAAAATCCTGCAAAAACCATACCCGGAAGAATAGCTTTCAGGCTGTACGATACCTACGGCTTCCCGGTTGAATTCACAGCCGAGCTTGCTTCTGAGCATGGCATGACAGTTGATATGGAAGGCTATGGAAAAGCCTTCGACAAGCATAGAGAGCTTTCAAGACAGGGGGGGGATCAGAAGTTCAAGGGCGGTCTCGCCGACAACAGTGAAATGGTGACCCGGCTTCATACCGCAACCCACATTCTTCATCAGATTCTGAGGGATGTACTCGGTGATCAGGTGGAGCAGAAGGGAAGCAACATCACGGAGAAGCGGCTCCGATTCGATTTCAGCTATCCTTCCAAAATGACGGTTGAAGATATTGCTCTTGTTGAAAAGAAAGTTAACGAGATCATCCAGGCCGACCTGCCTGTCAGTTGTGAGGAGACCAGTCTTGAACATGCCCTTGAAGAGGGCGCAATCGGCCTTTTTCGGAATAAGTACGGTGATAAAGTTAAAATTTACCGAATAGGGATTATCTCCCTGGAGATCTGTGGAGGACCTCATGTCGGCAGAACTGGAGAACTTGGGAGATTCAGGATAGTGAAGGAGATGAGTTCCTCCAGAGGCATAAGAAGAATAAGGGCGGTACTTGAATGAGAGCATCCTTGATTACTTTGATTGCAGCGCTTCTGTTTCCACTGATCCTTGAAGCCTCGGAAGTACTGGATTTTTCCGGAACATGGGAAACAACTTATGGAACCATGTTTCTCCAGCAGGAGAACTCGCATGTGACCGGATACTATACGTACGATGCTTACTCCACCGTTGAAGGCTCCGTCGGGCTCGACGGAAGACTTGTCTTCACGTACAGCGAACCCACCGCCTCAGGTGAAGGCTGGTTCGAACTCTCAAGCGACTCAATGAGCATTAGCGGTATGTGGCGCCCGGACGGGGGAGGACAGTGGTTCGAATGGGAAGGGTACAGGGCAGGTGCCGGGGTCGCATCGTCCAACTGGCTGGTAATTCTCGAATCCGAATGGCAGTCGTCCCTCTCTGAGCAGGAGTATTCCTTCGGTGAAATGCTGGAAGCATGGTTCGCCAGGGTACCTGGAGTAACTGTCAGACACAGGTTCATCCATGATGTGGATGACCTTAATGCTTTCTGTCTTGAATCATCAGGCCTGCCGGGAGAGCTTTACCTGGTGATCGCTTCCCACGGATCGTCTTCGGGTATCGAACTTGCATCTGGAACCGTATCTTCAAGGGAGTTCGTCGACGCAATAAGACCGTGCGGTAATCTTGCCATGATACATTTCAGCTGCTGCGAGATCATGTCGGGTCGAACACCCCAGGCGATTATATCATCCAGGAGCAACTGGCCGGAGGATTTCATCGTTTCGGGGTATTCGCGGAGTGTGGACTGGGGAGCCAGCGGTCTTATAGAGATATTCTATTTCAATCAGATACTGGAGAACGGGTTATCACCGCATGATGCTGCAAACAGCGTCATAGAAGATATTGATTTTGCCGGGCAGTCTTCCACCAGATGGATGGATGCGGCTGGATTCTCCTGGATACAGGTAGAATAAGCTGATTCCGGAAAAAGTGCAGGAAATTACTTGAAAGGTTGTTGATCTGATGGATCTTCTTAGAAAATTATGTGAAGCTGATGGTATTTCAGGACATGAGGACAGTATAGTATCGATATTCAGAGATGCCCTGGAGGGCATAGCTGATAGTTTTGATACAGATGCAATGAAGAATATTATCGCATTCAAATCGGGAACTCTCGGAGATTCAAGGCTCAAGATCATGCTGGCCGGGCATATTGATGAGATCGGATTCCTCGTCTACAATATTGATGATCAGGGTTTCGCTTCAGTTGTTCCGGTTGGAGGATGGGATCCCGCTAATATTCTTGGTCACACTGTCAGGGTGCATACCAGGAACAGCGGTGTTATGCGGGCTGTAATGCACAGACGCTGGGAAGCCACAGAGAAACTGCGTGGAACCTCTCCCAAGTATGACAAACTCTACCTTGATTTTGGTCTGCCTGCAGAGGACGTAAATGAGAAGGTCAGTCGTGGTGACTGGGTATCAATGGACACGCATTTCAACGAACTGGGTAACTGCTTCGTCGCGAAAGCATTCGATGACAGAGTAGGGGCGTTCATAATAATTGAAGCTATGAAAAAGTACGATAACCCATCGATAGATGTCTACGCTGTTGGTACAGCCCAGGAAGAGGTGGGACTCCGTGGTTCTACCGTCGCTGCCCAGACAATAAAACCTGATATCGGTATAGCTGTGGATATTACCGGTTCGGGAGATATACCTGGATTCCCTGCCAGAATGAAGATATCCGAGCTTGGAAAAGGCGTAACCATCAAGCAGATGGATTCCAGTGTGATCTGCTCAACATCCCTTGTGGAGTATATGAGGAAACTGGCCGAGAAAAACGGGATAGACCATCAGATGGAGATTCTTGTCCGCGGAGGTACCGATACATCCAGTATGCAGAAATTCAGCCCCGGAGCCCATTCCACATGTTTATCAATTCCCACAAGGTATGGTCACAGCCCGGTAGCTGTTATCAGCAGGCATGATGTTGAATGCGCAATTGATCTACTGGTAGCATTCCTTAACGATATCGGCCCGAATATCAAACTCTAAAAATAGGGACGGAGGCTTTTTATTCTTGAAACGCAAATAACTGGCACATTACTACCTTCGTAACGTAATATTATTTGCTAAACCCAAATAAAATAGCCTCCGTCCCTATTTCTTACCGATCCTGGATGAAAGATGTCAGAAGCACATAAAAGTTTCGTATACGCTGTTGAGCTTAGATATCCCGACGAAAGACGCGTTCGGGTTTGCAGAATTTCCGGCATAAGACGAAAAAGCCAGATACTCAGTAAATGCCGTCTGAAGAATAAACTTACCTTACTTCACGGGTACACCACGGAATATGATTCCGATGGCAGAAGATCGAAACTTGAAGTAGGGCTCTGTCTGGAAAGATCTCTAATACTTCGTCTTCGAAATGAAGGCTGGACGGTGATGAACCCTCCTCCGAAACTCAACAGTTCAGTATATGTCATAGAACTTGATCCTTACGTTCGCAGACACCGCGATGTCAAGAGGAACAATCCAAGAGCAAAAGCCTCACTCCCCTGTCTTTATGTAGGGCAGACAAGAAGAACACCCGAGGAGAGATTCAACGAGCACAATACCGGTGAAGGTCTTAAAAAAGGAGGGAGGCACCTCAGCGGTAAGTGTCTGAAGCTGCGAAAGGATCTCTTCGAGTTTTACAATCCCATGCCCCTGCTTGAATCACTCATCCTTGAACGGGATCTTGCTGAAGAATTGCGGCAGCAGGGCCATACGGTCCTTGGCGGCCATTAGAACAGCACTTTTCACATTCAGCGATATTGTGTTAATGATTTAATCGGGTTTTCCTGTCCCGGATGCTATTCCGATTAACAGGAATATGGTCATGACAGCTGCGATTATCATTGCGGCTCTGGCTTTTCGCGGGGACGAATCCTTGTACAGGAAGTAGATGATCCAGCCCAGGGGAAAGAAGAAAAAGCAGAGGCATCCCAGGCCCATGGAGAGTTTATCCGGAGCTTCCTGGTGATGGTAATGATGAATTTCACTGACATTGGAAGTGTCCTGATCATTGTTCCAGTCCGAATCGAATTCACTGGCATGGAATGTTGATCTGCAATATATGCATGTATAGGTTTCGCTTTCGAATTTTCCGATCTGCGCTCCGCAGTTGGGGCATTTCATATCAAATTCCTTTCGAATTACCGTAATCTATCCCGCCGGGAATAAAGTGTCCATCCGGACTATGAAATGCA
>CAZUYF010000098.1:0-2406 GCA_964624675.1 uncultured bacterium | reverse complement strand
CTATTACGCAAGTCCTGAAGATAGAACTTCAATATCCATTGTCTATTTTTACTCTTTGATATACCTTAGATACAGATAACGACTGAGCTTACAGGATGTCGCGCTAGTGATATTCCTGTTGAGCGACTTGTTATGTGGCTCTAGTCTTTGATTTCCTGCATCTTTCGCACCTGACTGAGTAGCAGTTTCTTAGGCGTGAACGGAATTGCCGCCAACATTAATCTCTGAGCAAACGTGACGCCGGAGATCACGTCCAGTTTTCCGGCTAGCATGCCGTCATAACCGTCCTGGGCAACGGACCGAGCAGATGCGGTCTTCTTAAATAGCTTCGTTTTGTCCATGCCGGAAGTTCGCGCGAATTCGGTTTCCGTGGCACCGGGGAGCAACGCCGTGACGGTGACGTTGGTATCATGCAGTTCCTCAGCGAGCGCGTTGCTAAGGAACGTAACGTAAGCCTTCGTCGCGTAGTAAACGGCCTGCAGAGGGCCCGGAAGAAGACTCGCCGTCGAGGAGACATTGAGAATGCGGCCGATGTCGCGCGCTACGAAGTCAGGGAGAAAGACCCGGCACAATTCGGTTAACGTGACGACGTTCAGCTGGATCATCGCCAGATCGGCTTTCCAATCCCGTTCGTGGAACTTGCCATGTCCGCCGAATCCGGCGTTGTTGATCAGGTAGTCAACTTCGATTCCAGCTGCCTTGACCTCGTCGTAGATCTGTTTGGCAGAACCCGGAAGGCTTAGGTCTTTGGAAATCACGACAACCTGTATGGCGTGCTTAGACTCAAGTTCGACTTTGACGGCTTCAAGCTTGTCGGCGCTCCGGGCTACAATGACTAGATCATTGCCCCGCTCGGCGTGGATGGTAGCCAACTGTCGACCGATTCCGGTCGATGCACCAGTGATCAATGCGACGTTCTTCATGCGTTGCTCCTAGTTCGATTCGTTGTTGTTTGGCACATAACACTCTAAATCAGCAGGCTGCGAAACTTTGATCTCAATACCGCAGTGCAGCTCTGCTGCATTTTGTTGTTATGCAATTAATTTCTTCATTATTGGCTCAACTTCTTCTATGCTATTAACTATGAAATCCGGATCGACCTGTAAATCGCTGATTTCTCTCTGTATTAATATTGTCTGCAAGCCTGCAGTTTTTGCACCAGCAATATCGTATTTTGGCGAGTCTCCTATAAACAGGCACTCATCAGATTTATGCCCAAGCCTCTTGCAGGCTTTGTGAAATGCCTTTGAATCAGGCTTCGCATATTCCTCTTCACCAGATATTTGGATCCAATTAAAGAAGTCGTACAAGCCTGAGGTTCGAATTCTCTTTGTTTGCATGATCTGATCATATGCATTGGTAAGGATTCCAAGTTTTACATGTCCGTATAATTTTTGTAAAAGGGGTTTTACCCCAGGATAAGGTTCTGTGTATTCAAGGAGTTTGGCCTTGTATTTACTAACGAAGGAATCGTCCCAGGCAATATTAAAATCTTTAAAAGTGTTCGTCAGCCGATAATGATGTAAGGTTAAGGGATTAGCTGAGCCTGAATCAACAAGCTCATGAAACCTCATAATATGGAACACTGCTCGATCAATGAAATCGTTAAGGGTAACATTGGCTTTCGTATCACTATGGATATAGGAAAGACTAGCAATATCTGAGTTTACGAAATCAACCAGAGTTCCATCGAAGTCAAAGATTACAGCCTTGATCAAGTATCCCCTCTTCCGTTGCATAACGCTTCAAATCAGCAGCGAGTTTACGAGTCAGCTGGATTTGTCTTGTTCTGTTCCTATTCTTCCTCTTACTCAAAGAATGCTGTTGGTTCCGCATCAATTTCTCTTGCGCTGAAAACGTACATCAGTTCGGAATTCTCGTATAGTTGTTGAAGATTATTTATATATGCCAAGATCAGGGGTACAGGCCCTGAGATCGTCCAGCTGGCAACATTTCCGTTTGCGTTCAGGTCAACTTGAACGAGTATGTCTGCGAGGGTCCAGGATCGACCATCATACTCACCAACGTTGGTATCCAGCCGGAGAACGTCCGCAAGCTGAGACTGTAAATTGAACTTCGCACCAACTTGATACGCCTGGTTTTCTTCTCCATCCGATCCAAACCAGTATAGACGGTCGGCAACTAAAACTGGAGGACTGGTAACCTGAAGAGATTGACATTCTGCAAGGGCAAATATAGCAAGGACTATCAGTAGATGGTTTTTCATTATTCTTTTCTCCTTAAGACCGAACAATCTGTATAACCAGCACAGGAATCAATTTACCCCGCCGATTTACCCCTGGGTCTGGTTCATACGGTGGTTATCTGCCAGTATTCGCTTGGGTACTGTTTTTGATATACAATGTAATCCGCTTTGTGTAAGAATGATATCTCTGCAATCTATTG
>CAZUYF010000097.1:0-7608 GCA_964624675.1 uncultured bacterium | reverse complement strand
GTAAATACGTCTCCGCTTTCTATTTCAGCCATTATACTGGAATAATCTCCGCCAACTTCTCCTCTGAAGCCGCCTCCCAGGCTGAAATTCCATCTGAGTCCGACTTTCCAGAACGGATCCCAGGATGCGGGATCGGTACCTCCGCTGTTGCTCAGTGTGCTTCTGCAGAATCCGAACGCGCACACGACTCCCGGGTTGAAGATTTTTCCCCAGGGTCTCAGGTAGTATCCTGCTTTCAGTTGAGGCTTAAAGAAGGTCAGGCTTGCTGCACCCTGATCGCTGCTTCCGAAAACGTTCAATGAAAGCCCCAGTCCAGCCCTGAACGATGGAGTAACGATCCACGATGCGGACAATCCGGCATCTACTCCTGTATTCAGGCTTTTCCCCCACTGCCCGGTTGGATATGAAAGACCGGTTTCAGCAGCAAAATCGATATCAATGGCCGAACAGACTGCTGCGGCCGAACATGCCAGTATTATGACCCATTTCAATTCTAATTACCTCCTCACAGATCCAGGGCAGGCAGAGGTTCATCCTGCTTGCCTATACGGATCTTTATTGTTCCTCCAGCTACTTCCCGCGATGCGTTCTCGGCAAGATGCGGAATGTTATTCTCCTGACTAAGGTGGGCAAGAACGCAAACTTTCATCTCTTTATGATAAACAGTCCCCAGAAGATCCGATGCACTACTATTCGACAGATGTCCGGTTGTTGAAGCTATCCTCTGTTTCAGATACCAGGGGTAACTGCCGTTCCACAGCATCTCCTCATCATGGTTGAACTCCAGGACCACGGCGCTGCATCCTTTCAGATTCGCTTCAACCAGAGGGCTGGATTTCCCGAGGTCAGTCGCGATTCCCAGTTTCCCGCAGTCCCATTCTATCACGTAACCTGATGGGTCGGCCGCATCATGGGCAACGCTGAATGCACTTACCGTAAAGGAATGGAAATCTACGCTGGTTCCATTTTCAAGGATCTCGGTACCCGGCAGCTTTCTCAGGCTTCTCCTGGAGGCTTCTAGTGTACCACTGGAACCGTACACGGGGATATTCCATTTTCGGGCCAGCACACCGGCTCCCTTTATATGATCCGAATGTTCATGACTTATGAAAAGGGCTTCCGGACAGAAACCTCCGAATCCCGATGCATGGAGTCTATCAGTATGCTTCTTTCCGCTCAGTCCGGCATCGAAGAATACCATACAGCCGTCATGCTCGATCACGAAGGCATTCCCCCGACTTCCACTGGCCAGCACACCAAGCCTCATAAGCTACCACTTCCGGTAGTAACACGTTGAAAGACAGCTGAATCAATCGGAAAATCAGTGCTGCCCTGCTCTCCCCAGAAATTCCTCATCACCCAGACATCATCAGAAGATAGCGAATTGAGACTGAAGACACATACACCTCTGATGCCCTGGGCAAGTGCTTCCGATGCCCCTGCGGTCGCAGTGGACATCGGTTGATTATAAACGCCTATACCATGAACAACTCTATCCGGGCATACTGCCGCCCCAAGAACCGCCAGTTCCCTGGCCTTCTGTGTATTGGTTGTGTAAGCCATGGTACACACGAAATCAACCAGTCCGGCTGTAATCCATGACCTCCAGTCACAGGAATAATGGGATTTTGCTTCATGTGGATCGGCCATTACAGCGCATGACAGGACTACTCCGGGAGCCTCACTTCTCAGGACCGACCTTACAGTCTCCACAGTCAGGGTAACATTGTTAATCTTCCAGAGGGACCATAGATCTGTAAGCTCATCGTTCTGACCGTACCTCCTGAGCAAATCCAGGGGATCAAGCCCGGTTTCCAGAAAAAATATACCTGCCGACAGCGGCTCAAAACCGAAGGACGGATTGGGATACCTGATGTAATCAAGATGAATCCCATCCACGTTATAGTTCACAGCTATCTCCCGGGCAACATCCGCAAGAAATGCTCTTACTTCGGGTAATGCTGGTGATAGTGTCGCTCCTACCAGCCCGTTCCGTTCACATTCATCCCTTGTATAATCCCTTGTTGATCGGCCATATACATCGGTCATGAACCACTCCGGGTGCGTATACCAGATATGTGTCGAATCACTCGGCGGGTAAGCTGCGGACCAGACAAGGAAAGCGTTTATCCAGGCGTGAACCTCCATACCTCTGGGTCTTGCCCGGGCAATTGTATAGGCAAGGGGATCAAAACCATCCTGAAAGGGGGCTGCGGGCAGTATGGATGAACTGTAGTACGCTTCGGCTCTTCCGGCTACCTGAACAATTATTCCATTTGCTCCAGCCTCTGCGGCTCTGTCTATAAGCGAATCAATAGATTCAGGGCTTTGCAGGCCATCTCTTACAACCCAGAAGAATCGACGGTCGCAGGTTTGATTACCCGCATTACCGTCCCCAGCCGCAACGAAAACCAGAACCGATAGAAGAATGGTGCTAATCCTCACGTCTACCGCCCTTCTCCGATAGAAGAATCTCCGAAAATGACCTCAGGAAGTGTTCTATATCAACAGTAGTGTTACATATGTCTATGGAGAAACCAAGGTACTGTTCAGGATTTGAAATATCCCACCCGATTCTATCAAGGTAGGATAATCGGTCGGTAGAGTTATGAGATGGGAGGATAATGCTCTCCTTTTCCAGTTTTAGATGAAGTTTTTCAGGCGGATGGCTGATATAGAGCAGTGCGGTTCCCGGTAGGATATGCTCGAGATCACCTCCGATGATAGAATACCTGACATTGAATGAGTCAAGCCCGTCAAGAAGGTCGGCTCTAAGCTGATTGACTATCCTGCTGCGGGGCTCCATGCTGTTTCCCATAACATCCATCGCAGCCACCATACCGGATATTCCGGGTATGTTGGCCATGCATGATAGTTCCGGTGCCGCACTCGTAAGCCATGGATCCACATCGGACATCACAATAGCCGCAGCGCCCGGAGGGCCTCCGATTTTGAGGGAACACAATGTGATAAGGTCGATATCGGTATCGGATATGTCAATCTCAATTCTTCCTGCCGCATCACATGCATCCGTATGGAACCAGGCTCCAGCCGAACGGGCTGTTTCTGCAAGTTCCCGTACCGGCTGAACGATTCCGGAAATTCCGTTGACCCAGGCACAGGTGACCAGACCGGTTTCATCTGATACTGCATCTTTGAGTGATTCCGGGATTATCCTGCCGGAGCTGTCGATCGCAAGTATGCTTACGGTTGATCCTTCACTTCTGAGAATTTTCAAAGCTGCTACTACGGAGTACTTCTCAACGGGGGAAGCTGCAATGTGCCCTCTACCCGCCTTTCTTGCCAGCCGTCCTGCGGATAGAATGGCAAGTCCGTTGGCCATACCGCCATCGCTGCAGAACATTACCCGTGACCCGCCGAAAGAACGGGCCGTACGCTCCTTCAGTTCTGCAAGAACCTCCTGTGCCCGTCTTCCGGGGAGATTGGTGCTTCTCGGATGTCCGTACCCCTGCCGCAGAGCTTGCGAAACAGCCCTTTCTGCCTCTACGTGGAGGGGCATAACTGTAAGATTATCCAGGTATGCTGTCTTCTTCAGCAGATTCATCCTCTCGGGGGTCAGAAGTGATCGGTAAATTCTTCCTTCTCCGGTCTTGCAAAGAGTTCTCCGAGGGCTTTTGTCGCCGGGATCTCGTTGTTGATAATTTTACGTACAGTACTGGTTATAGGCATCTCCACATTGTATTCATCCGCAAGCAGCATCACAGCGGTAGCCGTATCAACCCCCTCTGCAAGCTGAAAGCTTTCCATCTCCGTTCCCTTTCCAATGGCTTCGCCGTACAACCGGTTATGGCTGTATGGGGAGAAGAGAGTCGCTTCGTAATCGCCCAGGTGAGAAAGTCCGTATACGCTTCTCCAGTCACCACCCATTGCGGCTGCCAGTCTTGCTACTTCCTGCGGAGCCCTCGCCATGAGTGCTCCTTTGAGACCGGAATGGTTCAACCCGTCAAGTATCCCTGCCGCAATTCCAATAACATTCTTCGCTGCTGCCCCCACTTCACAGCCGATGACATCCCGGGACCAGTAGAAACGTATCAAATCGCTGCTAAGCAATCCTGCAATACGTACCGAATCGTTCTCGTTTTCAGATGCGATTATCATGCAGCTGGGCACCCCCGCAACAAACTGCTGGGGGTGTCCCGGGCCTACCCAGATCGAAAGGCTCCGTGGTTTCAGGCCCTCCTCCTGAGATATTTCAGTAAGCCTCTTTCCTGTATCCTTTTCTATGCCTTTCATGCAGAGTATCATGTCAGCGGCTGAAATATCAATCTGTCTGAGTTGTCCGCAGAGGCTTCTGAACTTCTGGGCTGGAACCGTAACAATAATCATATCGGAGCCGGATACTTCTTCTATATCACTGGTCAGCCGTATATCGGACGGAAGTTCCAGATACCTGTTCTTTCTGGTTTCCTGAAGCCTGATAAATCCGGGGATACCTTCAGGCTCCCAGCCTGTGACGGTATTTCCAATCCTGGATCCGTACCACAGATGGAAGCTGCCCCATCTTCCACACCCGAGAACAGCCTGTGTAAGCGGCATACTATTCTATTCCGTCCTGCTCCTTCTGCGGCCGGGGCATTGTCTTCACAGATCCATACTGCTCGAACAACCTCCCCCAGCCTGTATCGAGGGCTTTCCTGATCCGTTTCTTTCCTACAAGATTGAGCCAGAAGACATCGTGATAGAGCCTGCTGGCAAAGAAGGCCCACGGTACGATGGGAGTCCTCAGGAGAAATTTCTCCATGGGTTTCAGCCAGCCATGATAGATCATCTTCTGCCCTCTGCTGGCGAAGGTTTCCGTCTGTACGAAATGGAAATTAACATCGGAAATGTCCTCACCGACCACTTCTATATCAACCGGGTCTCCCGTACCCAGACCTTCCTCATGGGCAAGGCGGATGAAATCCAGTTTCATTGGATCGAATCCCTGCATTTTTGCGCTTATCGCGTCAATTGCCACCTGATCCGCGGATGCAAGAATGTAGTTCTTTACATGGGGTATCATTGCTCTGGGTCCCGGGCCTTCCCCTGCAAATGTGCCGTCCATTACAGCGAGAAGTCCGGGATGGATCTCCTTCTGAATCCGCAGAAGATCAACAAGGGTTTCATGTATAACACTGTGAGTCCAATGTCTGCGCTCGCTCAGCAGTCCTCCGAAAGCGTTCTTCATGGCTCCGGTAATCGTTGTGAATACGTGAGTTTTCATTGTGGGAAGCTGGATTATGTTCTGTCCGATCAGCGCATCGGGGATTTTCACTCCATCGGGGAATATCTTCCCAAGTACCCTGAACGGTTTTTTCGGCTGGAACTTAACCCATTTAACAGGTTTCTCATATAACCTGATCTTCTCGATACCATGAAGATCCTCATCGACCTGCCTCAGATGATTACCCTTCTCACCTCTCTTATCACTTACCACTACGGTTCTGTTGTGCGTAGATACCAGCTGATCCCTGCTGAAACCATCCTCCAGAAGTGTCCGGATAACTCCATCGAGCTGCCACGGTGTTGTTGAACATGCAGGATACCAGTGATGCCATGACACGTTTATTTTCAGGAGGACCTTTTTGCTTCTATCAAGATAGTCCAGATAGCCAATACTTTTAAGCAGCTTGCGGTAATCCTCAAGAACAGTATCAGGTGAAGTTTTCAGCACAGCTACTTTACTCTTCATTTTCTTTTCCCTCTAAGTTTTTTACAGGTGTCTCACGTTTCCTGTTACCGTACATTCCAGTTGTTTTCCATCTTCTGTGCGCCCACCAGTAAAGCTCGGGGTTTCTGATTATCATCCGTTCAAGCTGTGTGGTGTATTTCTGAGTAACCTCTTTTTCAGCTTCTTCCGGTGAAAGATTCCTGTTGGGATAAACCGGTTTTCCTATCACGAGCCTGTGATCCGGTCCTTTCCCTTCCCGCACAAGTACCGCAGGAACTACAGGTACCCCCAGTTTCACGGAAAATGCCGCAGCTCCCCTTGGAGTTGATGCCGGATAACCGAAGAAATCGATAATTACTCCGCTGTCACCTGCATCCTGGTCGGAAAGCCAGCATACGTACCCGGCCCTTTTCATCGATTTCAGAACTCCCTTAACTGCTGACCTCCTGTTGTAAAGCTCTATTCCATGGATGGATCTCATTCTGTTTATGTATGCATCCACAAGGCCGTTGCTCTGCCTGCCCACAAGGAAAGCCACGTCTCCCAGTTTATATCTGCAGACAACACCAAAAAGTTCCCAGTTCCCGAAATGACCGGTGATTATTATTGCACCGCTCAAAGCTTTCAGAGCATCCAGTGTTTCAGGATCATCAACAATCACATGTTTTGCGATATAATCTTCACCCATTCTGTCCTGCCGGGCGAACTCCAGCATGAACCGGCCCGAGTTCATATATGAATGAAGTCCTATTCTATCGAGCTCCCGGAGGGGTTTGTCCGGGAAGGCCTGCAGCAGGTTCATCATCACAATCTTCTTCCGTACACCGAGGACACTCCAGGATATCCAGCCCAGACATGCGCCCAGGGCAAGGGCGCATCTGACAGGCAGAAGCCCCGCAAAGAATATTACCGTACGAATGAGAGCGTATTCAATTCTATGAAGCAATGTTAGTTTTCTTTCAGATCCCATTTCAGCTCCTGCTCAGTGGAATGCGGATCTTTACAGCATGCTCGGGACAGAGCTCATGGCAGCACAGGCACATTATGCACTTTTTCCGGTTCATCACGGCCTTTCCATTTACAATGGTTATGGCGTTAACCGGGCATCCCTCCGCACAGATTCCGCATCCTATACATTCATCTGTAGCAACCGGAGGCTTCTTGAAAATATACCGTGCAATACCTCCAAGGAAGGATGGCAGCAGATTGTAAAAACTCTCCCCCGGTATCCGGAAATCCTTCAGCACACAATTCTCTCCACCGCTGATATCTATATTCTCCGGTTTCAGACCCAGCCCCCGCTCAAGGGCAACTTTGTTTGTGCAAAGCTTACGTGGATCCAGTCCCGCCAGCCCGGTCATAACAACATCAAGACATACACCATCTCTGGCGACTCCAAGTATTCCATCCCATCTGGGCGTGCCGTCGGTACTGGGACCCTTACCATCCATTGCCAGAATTGCATCCATGATATGAAAATCGAAATCGGCAATCGTGTAGATATCCACAAGGATCTCGGCGAAATCGGCAGGTCTTATCCCATGACTGTGAAGTATTGCTTTTCCAAGTCCGGGGACGGCCCCGAAGGCATTCTTCACTGCATTGGTCAGCCTGCACAGACCATGAGTTTTGAATTTGCACATGTTGATAAGCACATCGGCATCAATTATTGGTTTTGCGATGTTGTAGGTTCGATCATCAAGTGATACTTCAACCGATCCGGATTTTTCAAAATTGACCAGTTCAATTCCCAGTTCATCCGCAACAGCTTCAAAACCGCAGTTCTTCCAGTACCGCTGCACACCCTTTACAGCACCGCCGGGGCTGTCACCGATTGTAATTTCGCAGCCTTCCCTCTTGAGAAGCACAGCTGCGGCTGCTACAACTTCAGGGTGTGTAGTTATTGCCCTCTCAGGTGACTTGGCGGAAAGCATGTT
>CAZUYF010000096.1:0-7656 GCA_964624675.1 uncultured bacterium | reverse complement strand
ACTCCTATCTTCTCTGCAAGTTCTTTTCTGGAAATACCCCTTTCCAGGCGATCATGGAGCCTGGAAGAGTATGAGCCAGGTAGATCAGGCTTCCCACAAGAGGCAGAGAGATGGTGTACTGCGGGCAGATGATCATAAGAAGAAGGACTGCATAGTTCACTGTTACTTGAATTCCGGAATGTAATCCACTCGCTCTATAGACGATTTAGTTGCGTATATGGGATAAAATCCCTCCGTACGTACAATCTTCGTTAAATCACAATCATCTATTCAGGAGAGTGATCAGAGCGAATCAACTGCTAATATCTGACCATTTCCAAAGTTACGTTCCTGTCATTTGCATTGTCGATATCCAGCCAGTTCGTTGCAGTCATGATCTCATGATTATTAGCAATTGCAATCACACTGTATTCGTAACCCAAGGGCAGCAGGTGATCCAGCTCGAATCTGCCGTCGATCCCGCTCTTGATGGATGCGAATATGTTACTCTTCAGTATAGCAATATCCTTATCGGTCAATGGATCACTTAGCATCAACTCCATGAAGGCATCGACATTCACTCCCGGATATAGCACGTGCAGATCGGCACCGATAATACCTTCGCCGGTCTGTTCGCTCACGATTCGGCCATTGAGCGATGCTCCCAGTTCCGTTTCTTCGACCCATGTCCCTAACATCCACGATGCTTGGTTTATAGGCGTGATATAACCTCTCCAGCCTCCTGAGCCCGGTAAACCCATTGTCGGAAGTCCAACGAGTTTGCCATCCCCATCCACGGCAGCTCCCCCGCTGTTGCCGCTTGATATGCTGGCGTCTGTTCCGATGAAGTGTCTGACTGTCTCGCCGAATCTGTCAGCTTGGGCCAGCATGTTGGTTATCTCACCGCTGGATAAGCTGATTCCACCTTGGGCAAAATCCGGATAACCAACGCAATACAGCTCATCACCGTGCTCAAGATCGTCGGAATCGCCGAGCCTGTGATATTCTGAAAATATCTCCTCATCCAGTGGAATTACCGCACCGTCCATGCGCCAGTTGCACTTGATCAATGCAATGTCCGGCTTGCGATAGCGAAAGTTTCCATCAACGGCTAGTGCATAATAGATGAGCTGTGGCGGCAGTTCGGGATTCGCTGTATATAAGACAAATATCCGATCTGCCAAGTAATAGTCCGCTGGATAGCAGTCCACAAGTGAGGTATCGTCAAATGTTGGATCGAAGAATGCTACATGCGCGTTCGTCAGGATCCATCCACTTGGACTTATCACATTACCTGACCCGGACCAGTAAAATGTGGTATCAACGACACCCTGTTCTGTTTCCCACTGAAATTGCTTTTCGGCATAGATAGCTACTGTAGAATGAAATACTCTATCTCTCTCATCACTCGGCAGCTGGCCCGCTGATTCGCTACTGAAAACCGTGCAGAACAGAATGAACATGACAATGAATTTACATGACGATTTCACAGCAACCCCCTAATTGCTACGGATACTGCTGATGATTGCTTCGAATTCGGAGAGATGTCCTTCGAATTCGTTCTCATCGGCAGACAATGTAAGAATGTATACCTGGTCACCTTTCGGGAAGATTATGTCGATTGCTCTCACAACATTCGGGACTTCCATTCCTGGAAGCAGGATTGCGTAGACATAATCCAGCCTGGTGGTCTCAAGCGAATCGATTTCGCACGGACCGATGGAGATGGTATTGTACAGAGGATAGCTGTCTTCCCTCTGTGACTGTAGCTGTTCTATGTAGTCTTCCATCCCTACTACCGCGAGCCATCTGGTTACCTTGAGAGTAATTCTGTCATTGAAGTAGGTCCCGGACTGCGGATCAAACACCAACAATATCGAGTTAGCGTCAGGTCTAGGAAGCCAGCTTGCTGGATACTCCAGGGAGATATTCGCATTCGTATCGGTAAAGCCGACGGTTCTGGCTTCTATCCCCTCTTTCAGTATCCAGCCAATTGCCAGGCATACAAGTATGAAAATTATTACGAGCAGGTCCCATGATTTGTGTTTGGTGGCCATTATTCCCCCCCATTTTCGGCTGAGGATTTTTTTTCCGCTGCTTCCAGAGCAACAGAACTCCGCATCAATGCTTCCAGTATTCCATAGATAACTACAACGACAACAATCCCGGCAATAAGACCGTACCAGGGTTCATACCGTGTGCTCTGAAATACCAGGAGCCTCTGGAGCCAGAAGAACAATCCGTTCAGAACGGCAGCAATGGCTACACCCCAGATGAACTGCCCCTGTCCAGCGGATTTCCCGAACTTGGCAATTGAGAAGAAATAGCCCATAATGCCGCCGAAAGTCGCATAGGCCAGTGCATTAATCACGCAGTAGATCGCAGCTATCACGAGCTTGGCACCACCCAATTCTATGACATAGGCTATATTGAGCATTGTGGCAATTCCCAAACCAGCTGCAGTGCCATAGACTATGCCATCGATCCTCTCGTCGAATTCTCTGGTCGGATACACCGTATAGCGCACTGTGGCATAAACGATGGCTTGATGTATCACTCCGACTACCAGGATCGACCCCAGTATGTAACCCCAGGGCGTGAGATAAAGCCATTCATTCACCTTGAAGACATGCTTGACCAAGGGAATACCTATTGAGTAAGTCAGGAATGCACCCAAAACGAACACACCAAATACGTAATGCTTCGGTTCGGGCTCCAGCCTGTCACGCTGATAGAAAAACGATAGCCATAACAGAGCAGGAACAATCGAAAAGATGATTCCCCAGAATATGAGATTCCCCTGTGCTGGTGAAACCTTGGTTAACCACACAAAGAGCTGCACAATGAGCACGAATATGACCAGAGCAGCGATTTGAATTCCTCCGCTCTTCCATATTGTTTTATGTTTTCTCATCCTTACTCCCATGTTTAAGAGCTATACGCAATCTTCTGCTGGTTATCAGGTTTTCGCGTTGGTTTCAACGCTTCCCAACCAGCAGGTAAATACACATAGGCAATGGAAAATGGACCCCCTCCCAAATAATAATGTGTTATTTCTAACTATTTATTACCATATTACTCTGTTGTCAATACCTACTGCAAGCGTTAACACACATCGAACCAGAAATCGTATTTATCGGTTCAACATAACACTCTGAATATCGCGTTCATTCCTCTTCATCTGATTCTTCCGGGAGTGCAAGGAGATCTTGCTCTCTGCGGACTCTGCTGGTTTCAGTACGTACCTCTTGCGCTTCACTGTTTTTCCCCTGTTCTTCCAGCCATTGCGCAAGCTTGTCGAGACCTTCGACCGCATCTTCCCAAAAATGAAACTTGCAGTACCTCTCTATACTCTGCTTTAATGTTTCGAAAGCCTCCTCAGCTTCATTCAGTGCATAGAGTGAGAATGCAATCTCATAGTATGACGATGCGAGCTCCGGATGTTCCTCTCCGTAGACCTTCTGACAGATAGCGAGGCTCTTCTGAAAATACTCCAGTGCCTTGGCATATTCACCCTGTTCTCTATAAATGATGCCGATGTTGTGATAGGAGTTGGCTACACGCGGATGTTCCTGTCCGGAGATATTCAGACGGATGGCGAGGCTCTTCTGATAGTACTCCAGTGCCTTCCCATGTTCACCCTGTCTGTAATAGGTGGTCCCGATGTTGTGGTAGGAGTCGGCGACATTCGGATGTTCCTCTCCGTAGACATTCAGATCGATGGCAAGAGCCTTATGGGCATGTTCCAGTGCCTCTGCATATTTGCCCAGGGCCTGACAGACACTTCCGATGTTATTGTGCAGAATTGCGATATTCGGGTGCTCTTCTCCGTAGACTCTCAACATGATGGCAAGGCTTTGCTGATAATAGTCCAGGGCCTCTGCATATTCACGCTGGTAATAGTAAACACTTCCGATATTGACTGAGGAGATAGCTACACTAGGATCTTCGTTCCCGTAGATCTTCTGGCGAATTAAAAAGCTCTTCTGACCATACTCCAGTGCTTTGCCATATTGGCCCAGCTCCCTGCTAATAATACACATGTCGTTGAAGGAGGCAGCGACATCAGGATGTTCCTCTCCATAGACCTTCAAGCGGATAGCGAGAGCCTTCTCATAGTATTCCAGTACCTTTGCGAATTCGCCCTGTTCATAATAGGCATCCCCGATGTTGTGGCAGGAGTCGGCCACATCTGGATGTTCCTCTCCGTAGACATTCTGGCGGATGGCAAGAGCCTTCTGGCCATACTCCAGTGCCTTAGCATATTCGCCCTGGATACATTGACTTTCACCAAAGGAAAACAGGTATTGACCAAGGGGAATTTCATCAGTCTCAGAGGCAATCAGTGCCTCATATAGTCTATTTGCGGTGATTAAGCTCTGTTGGGAACCGGACTGTTTAGTGAGTAAACGGGCACGGGCATAATCCATTTTTCTCTTTGCCTTTTCATCCAGTGTCTCTTGAGGGACTGACTCCAGCAGACCTTCAGCTTCGGCAAAACGACATCTATCCAGGAGTTTCCAGAAGTTCTCTTCAAGTATCTTCCAGGCCTGCTCAGGGTCTTTGTAAAACCCATGATAAAGAGTCTCCTGAAGGTGATGGAAAGACTGGGTCTCTTCCCAACACGCCATATGGAATTCAGACAATTCCCCATGCCGCTTTTTGAACCAGCGCTTGTGCCGGTGTTTTGAAAGCAGACAATCACGCACCTCTTTCCGCAGGATCGAGGCTTCGGGTATTTCCGGATGAGGAGAGAACATGGAAAGCTGCATGAATTTTCTGTAAATGCGCGATACGCTTTCCGGAACAGACGAAAGCTCCTCCAGAACCTCCTCAGAAACCCAGCGCGGATAGCAGGCCAACCCCATCAGATCTCTTTCATCATCCTTCAGTTGCCTTAGTAGACGATTCACCAGTTCCTCGGTCAGATCCCTTGCCTGGGCTGTCCCCTGGAAATCCTCGATCTTCGGCTTCCCGCCAGTCGCTTCGGCAATCTCTCCGCAGATATCAGCACACAGTTCCAGATGAAAAGGATACCCTCTGGTCAATCGGTATAGATGGTCCTGCAGGTCAGGATCATCTACGCTCTTCCCTTGCAGCAGCACCTTTGTATCTTCACTGGATAGATCCTCCAGAGATGAAACGTGCTCTATCCTGCCGCTCCATTCTTTAGGGAATTTCCGATCCCATTGAAGTGGATCTCGCGTCAGGACAACCCGCAGCAGATTCGGGGTCAGAGAAAGCAGTACTCTATGCAGAGAGTCGTCCAGTTGTGCTTCGGCAAGGCGCTCATAGGCATCTAAGAACAGGACAATACGGCTTCCTGAAGACTTCAGGACTTTCGGTGTCTGGGTTGATACAGCCTCTTCCAAATCTCCAGCCATTGCCTCGGGTAAGAGACACAGAACCTCACTCGGCTCCAACTCACGTAGGCGATACAACCACTCCTTATGCTTCAAACGTTCTTTGATACTCAGACCTAATTGGCTCAAGCCGTGGATGACCTGTGCCACACTGCCGACAGCTGGTATCCCTTCCAGTATCGAGACCACGCTCTCGAGTTCATGAGGACAATTCTTGGCGGAGATCTTAACCCCCATGCTCAGTTCAAAGTAACGGGCATACAGGAAATCAAAGACCGGTGTCCGCACTCCCTGCCTGCCTAACTGCCGGCGCATTGCCCTCAAAGTCGACTCGATGGGTTTCAGGTTAGGGTCAGTGTCGTAATCTACTGTTGCATAGGGCACCTTGTTTGGCTTGAGTACCTCATTTTCAAAAGCAATCCGCAAGGCAGTTTTACCCATCCCGCCAATACCTGTGAAGACAAGCACTGGATTCTCCTTACCATCATATTTCAGAGCTCTGCTCAGATGGCTTCGTTCATCAATTCTATCAACAAATGTTCTTATCATTATTCCTACCTTGCAAAACCGATCATTTTATTCCTCGGTCTATTTCAGTATAAGCGAATCTTTTATCTTGTCAAGAAAGGTGTATTTGTTATACATAGTCATCGATATATTCTTCCCCGTCCTATGTTCTAACTGCATAAGTTAGAACAAATGGGGCATCATATTTCTGTGAAGAGATGGGTATCAATTCATTGAAATTTCTGATTTACGAAGAACAGATAAACCTTCCCGGTGAGTGAGAGAATTTTTATGTTTTAAATATGCAGTATAGCAGACTCAAATACAATATAATCATTGTTATTGGCGTTAGTCATGATGAACTATATATCTAATAATGGGAAGGGGAGAAGGAGGTGCTGAATGAAGCACTCACTTATTCTCACATCAGCACTCACTCTGCTAAGACAGTAGGTGCGCAGCTCTTTGCGGGAGGTATCGAAATGAAAACAATATCGGCGTAGCCTCCCCCGTTTAAGCTACAGTTATTATTAGAATGAGACTTTCTGCGAAAACCCAGCCAGAACGCTTATTTGTTCGATAGTCTGGATCGTGTTCGATAGATTACAGAGAATTGGATGAGAAGTTACAATGAATGGTGGCCACATAGCTCTCTTGGGGGCTTACGCGTTGGGTTCGAACTTTTTCATTGAGTGGTTAAAGAACGTCGCTGCAGCCGGTGGATTCGACAAATGAAGATATAGCAGTGTTTTGTGCTGTTCGCTCGAATCATCCTTATCACAGTCATTCTAATCCCTTTCAATGTTCTAACTATAAAGATTGTTATAAAGATGCATCTTATCTCAGTGAGTAGATTTAGATTATCGATCAGATAATGAATCCAGAATAAATCACAAATTCGCTGGCAATGACGTTGACTGATGTACGTTTCGGGTAGTATCATCAGTTTCAGGTGGAGAAATTGAGAAGCGGAGAAGAGAATTACTTTATTGGGAGCAAGTCGCGGCATGGTAAGAAATCAACTATCCTATTGGTTTTCGACGGCTATCGAATCCGATACCGAAACACTTGTGGTAGTGAGGTAACACCCATGTCATTAGAACAAATAGCTCATTCAAAGCAGCAATCCGGGTTGGAGTGAACGATGAACAGCAGATTTTCCCCTGACCCCCAGGGAGTAACACTGTATGCGCTGTCTACTTGCATCTGGTGCCGTAAAACCAGGCGTCTGCTCGATTCGCTTGGTGTGAAGTTTAAGCTGATCGAGATGGATCGCCTGTCACCCGCTGAACAAAGAGAAGCAGAGGATGAGGTTATGCGCTGGAACAAGGCCTGCAGCTACCCTTTGCTAGTGGTTCGAGCGGAACGGGCAATCCTTGGATACAGGGAAGACGAGATTAGAAAAGTGCTGGCATGATATCGGTAGAATCAGTTGACAAAATGTACGAAAGGCTGGACCGCGAAGCTCGCGAGTCCGGTTATCATCTCAATCCCGATTCCGAATTCACCAGGGAACTGATCGAAGGCCTCGTAATAAACTCCGAGCGCTACGGTTACCCAAGCTGCCCATGCAGACTGGCATCAAACAATAAATCACTGGATCTGGACATCATCTGCCCATGCGATTACCGCGATCCTGATCTCAGTGAATATGGCTGCTGCTACTGTGCTCTTTACGTTTCACAGGGAGTGGTAAGTGGTGAGTCTGAAGCCAAATCCATTCCTGAACGGCGACTACCTGCCCATCTGCGCGAGAGCGAAAGCACTACTTCCAGCGAAGATAGTTCTCCAGATGGAGAAGCAGGTC
>CAZUYF010000095.1:3844-7683 GCA_964624675.1 uncultured bacterium | reverse complement strand
CAACCCATACGGCTGGATGCTCCGCCAGCAAGGATGAGCAGAGAAGTTTCTTTGGAAATCATAGACCCAGGCGCCATTTGTTCGCGTATACGTTCATTCGATTACCCCGGACAAAACCACAAAGGCAAACGCCCAGCTTATGAGCCTCATCAACAGCCTGCACGGTAGGAGCGGAAATAGCCGCGATGATCGGAATACCAACCCTTGCTATCTTCCTGACAAAAGCTGAGGGAACACGAGAGGAAAGTATAATGAATGAGTTATGGATCTCAATATTCTTCATGAATGCGCAACCAATGACTTTTTCAAGCACAGCCGAGCGGCTTATATCCTCCGCATAGCATTCAATGGAATCTTCTCTGCTGATCGAAGCGGAGTGTGTTGCGCCTGTTTCTTTGAAGACTATTCCTGATTTAACGGTTTCCACCACCTGTTTCAGAATAATATCCGGAGTGACCCTGTAATCCGATGCTACCGGTACCAGTTCCTGCACTACCGGGTTTTCACTGAATGAAATTTTTACAATACATCCTGTCTGTTCCATGGAAAAAGGTTCGGAGCCCTGAACTATATAACCCTGTGTTGCCAGGTACCCGCAGGCAAGAGACCGAAGATCTCCAGGACAGCACACTGAAGTAATGGCGTGAACCCCGTTCAATTCCAGCGTGTATGTCATCTGCTGAACGAGAGTATCCTCGCGTTCCACAGCTTTTCCGGCTTTAATCGTTGTAACTACTATTCTGTCCGTCATTGACATTATTCTATTCTCACTTCGAGGGAAGGACTGCTTTGTAAGCAGCCCTTCCCCTGCAGAAAGTATCTTTACGCTTTCTTGCCCTTGAGGAACACGAAGTAGTAAAGTGTTGATACGAAAAATGCTCCACCGACAATATTACCAAGAGTCACAGGGATAAGATTACTAACGAATCCGCCTATGTTCAGGTTGGAAACATCCATCCCGACAGTAGCCATACCCTTGTTAAGTATTCCGATGGGAATGAAGTACATGTTGGCAACACTATGCTCAAACCCGCTGGCGACGAAAGCCATGATCGGGAAGAAACAGGCGAATATCTTACCAATGACGGTCTTTGCTGCGACAGCAAGCCATACAGCAAGACATACAAGCCAGTTACAGAGAATGGCTCTCGAAAATGCCTCCATGAAACCCAGGTTTACCTTGCCGTTGGCAATAGCGACGGCCTTCGCTCCGACAGCTCCGCCGTTCACGTTCAGAAGCCCTGAGCTGTGAATAAGCCAGACGATGAGCAGTGAACCAACAAGGTTGGCGAAAAAGACTATACCCCAGTTCCGGAGCAATGATCCAACAGATGTCTGTTTGTTCAATACGGACATCATGATAAGGTTATTGCCTGTGAAAAGTTCAGCTCCGGCAATAACAACGAGCATCAGGCCAACACTGAAGACTGAACCGATAACGAGTTTGGCGATTCCAACTCCGAGGTATTGGGAGATGTCATGCCCTACTATTGTTGCCAGCTGAGCTCCAAAAGCGATATAAACACCAGCGAAAATACCCAGAATCAGCAGATTCTTAAAGCTGCTCTGTGCCTTCTTGACACCTATAGTATTCGCGAGTGCTTCTGCAACACCTGCTGGTGGAGTGCAGTTTTCGGCCATCGAATTTCCTCCTTGTTTCATTTTATTTTAGCGACCTGACATGCTGCTACCTTCAGCTCAGGAATCTTTGCCTTGGGATCAAGAGCATCGTTCGTGAGCCTGTTTGCAGCGGCTTCGGCAAAGTGGAACGGGACAAATACTGAACCTATTGCTACCATTTCAGTTGACCTGACAGTTGTTTCTATCTGGCCTCTTCTTGTACTGATACTGACCGGTCCGCCATCTACAAGTCCGAGACGGTCAACATCATGAGGGTGTATCTCAGCGTATGCACCGCTCACGTATTCATTCAGGGCTGGAGCCCGCCGGGACATGCTTCCGGTGTGGTAGTGAAAGAGTATCCTGCCGGTGGAGAGGATGAATGGATACTCAGCGTCCGGCATTTCTGCCGGGGGAATGAAATCAACAGGGTGAAATTTTCCTTTGCCCCGCTTGAATTCTCCTTTGTGCAGATACATCGTTCCGGGATGCGATTCATCAGGACAGGGCCACTGAAGACCTATTTCCTGGATTCTGCTATGACGTATACCACCGTATATTGGAGTGACACTTGCGATCTCATCCATGATCTCAGCTGGATCCGCATAGCTCATGGGGTAACCAAAAGATGTGGACAGATCGCAGATTATCTTCCAGTCGGGTATGGCCTCACCTGGAGCATCGAGAAATTTCCTGAGAAGGATAACCCGGCGTTCGGTGTTCGTGAAAGTTCCCTCTTTCTCAGCAAAGGAAGCAGCAGGTAGAACAACATCCGCTTTCTCAGCTGTTTCTGTCATGAAGATATCACAGACGACCAGGAACTCAGCACTCTCAAGTGCCTTTTCTACATGGTTGAGATTGGGATCGGAAACCATGGGGTTCTCACCCATAATGATAAGGCCCTTCACATCACCGTTTTCCAGGCTGTTGATAATCTCTACAACAGTAAGTCCATTGTCCGGGGAAAGTTTTCTTTCCCATGCCTTTTCGAACTTCTCCTGTGAAGCAGGATCAGCAACCTTCTGATATCCGGGATAGACATTTGGAAGTGCTCCAAGATCGCAAGCCCCCTGAACATTGTTCTGACCTCGGAGGGGATTGACACCGCTGGAGGGTTTCCCGACATTGCCGGTAAGCATCGCAAGATTCGCCGTGGAGAGAACATTGTCAGTTCCCGTCGTATGCTGTGTGATACCCATCGAATAAACAATGGACGATACCTCAGCAGTCGCGAAGATCCTTGCAGCTTCCCTTATCTTCTCAGCAGGAATGGTGGTTATTTCTTCAACCATTTCAGGAGTGAAACTCTTCACTATTTCGCTCAAAGCTTCAAAGTCTTCTGTTCGCTCGCTGATGTACGCCTCATCCTGAAGGTTCTCGCTGATGATCACATTCATCAATCCGTTCATCCATGCTACATCGGTACCATTCTTCTGCCTCAGCCAGAGTGTGGCATGATCCACCAGATCGATTCTTCGAGGATCAACTACAATTAGTTTCGCACCATGTTCACGAACCGCACGTTTAATGACCATAGCAATCACAGGATGAGTCTCGGTTGTGTTTGAACCCGTAACCAGAATGCACTTTGCATGCTCAAGCTCAGCTATCGAGTTTGTCATGGCTCCGGATCCGAAAGCTGCCGCAAGGCCGGCAACCGTCGATGCATGGCACAATCTAGCGCAATGATCTACATTGTTGGTTCCTACAGCCGCACGCATCATCTTCTGGAACAGGTAATTCTCTTCGTTGGTAACCCTGGCGGAAGAAAGGCCTGCGATCGCGTCGGGACCGCTCTCCTCTTTTATCTTCCCGATTTTCTCCGCAATATGCGAAATAGCCTCATCCCAGGTTGCTTCGACAAATTCACCGTTACGCTTGATCAGAGGTGTCTTAAGTCGATCATCACTGTCAAGGAATGTATGGCCATAACGACCCTTCACGCAGGTAGATCCGAAGTTGGGAATGATATCCGCGCCTTCTACTTTTACCAGCTTGTTTTCATGAACCCACATATCAAGCTGGCATCCCACTCCACAGTAGGAGCAGCTGGTGCGGATCTTCTCTACTTCCCAGCTTCTGACTCCCATTGGATATTTCGCGGATAGAGCACCTGTAGGGCAGATCTGAACACACTCACCGCATCCATCGCAGTTCGATATATCCAACAGGTTAACACCGGTGCCGACTCTCATGTCCGCTCCGCGGTTCAGAACAGC
>CAZUYF010000095.1:0-3744 GCA_964624675.1 uncultured bacterium | reverse complement strand
CAGTTGACCGCTGTCTGACCGAGACCGCATTTACTGGTGATCCTCATGGCCTCAGCCAGTCTGAAGTAATTGCTGAGGCTTTCTTTAGAGCAGATATCACCGGAAATAAGATCTTCAACAGCGTTCATGAGCTGAAGAGTTCCTTCCCGGCATGGGACGCACTGTCCGCATGATTCATGTACAAAGAACTCCATGAAATTCTCCAGCACTTCGAGCATATTCACAGTGCTGTCGAATACGATAACGGAACCACCGGGAGGAAGATCACCGAAGGAGAGAGAACGGTGAGTCTCGGTTGCGGGAATCGTCCTTCCGCTTGCGCCGCCAACTTGAACAGCCTGAATGTCTTTCGCTCCTGCAAGATCAAGAAGATCCTGCAAGGGTGATCCAAGGGCAAGTTCGTACACCCCTGGTTTCTCGACATTGCCGGAAATACTGAAGAGTTTTGTTCCAGAGCAGTCTCCGATGCCCAGATCAGCGTACCATTCCGGTCCGCCCAGAATAATGTGAGGGACTGCACAGAAAGTCTCAACATTGTTAACGATGGTCGGTTTGTTGCGATAACCACTGTTCACCGGGAAGGGAGGTTTATTTCTGGGAAAACCGCTCTTGCCTTCAAGGCTCTCGATCAGAGCAGTTTCTTCTCCGCAGATGTACGCTCCCGAACCAGTTCTGATCTCCACATCGAAATCAAATCCTTTCCCGCGAATGTTCTTTCCGAGAAGTCCTCTTTCTATCATGTTCTTCCTGGCCTCATCTATGGCCGGAATAAGGTAGGGGTATTCAGCTCTGAGGTATATGATCCCATGGGAACTGCCGATGGCGTATCCGCCGATAGCCATCCCCTCGATGAGCCTTTCAGAATACTTCTCCAGAAGGACCCGGTCCTTGAAAGTACCAGGTTCACCCTCATCAGCATTACAGACCACGTATTTCACATCGGACGAGGCGGCACCTGCAAGGTTCCATTTGATTCCGGTTGGGAATCCTGCCCCGCCGCGACCTTTTATGCCGGAATCTCGCACCATGTAAACAACATCAGCAGGTGACATCGTTAAAGCCAGTTCAAATCCTGCACCGAATTCGGGCTGGTTTTCAGCAAGCAACACTTTCTTCTCCATTGAAGCCACCTACTCCAGTCCGCGCACGATGTCGCACGCTTTTTCAGGTGTGAGTTTAACATGAGGCTCACCGTTCACAAGCATTGCGGGAGCCTGATCACAAAGACCAATGCAGGGTGTTGTTTCAATGGTAAGACGACCGTCTTCCGTGGTCTCAAATGGCTCTATGCCGAACTCGTCCATCAGAGCTTCCAGAATTTCACCCTGTCCAGTCATAGCGCAGCTGATGGTGCTGCAAAGACGAACGATGTTTCTGCCCCGGGGCTCGGTACTGAAAAAGCTGTAGAAACTTACAACGCTGTAAACCTCGGCAACGCTGATCCCGGTTGCCTTTGCTATAGCCTCGATTGCGATTGTCGGAATCCAGCTGAGTTCTTCGTTAACCTTGGTGAGAAGCTGCATGATACTTTCACGCTCGGTGCCGAACTCTTTAATACCTTCAGCGACAATTTCTTCGGAATTGCGTAGCACTACTGGTCTCCTTTCGCGAGTAGATCCCTGATCTTCTGAACCAGCACATCGGGAGCAACAGGCTTCTCAAGAAAAACGTTCACCGGGAAGAAATCCGGGTTCTCTTCCGGATCAAAATCGTAACCGGTAACCTTACCAACAGATGTAAGCATCACTATCGGAACATCACTTTTCAATTTCCTGCGAATTCTCCTGGCAACCGCGAAACCCTCATCTGTCTGCTCCATCATCACATCCAGCACAACAACATCTGGATTTTCTTCTTTGACCATTTCAAGGCCCCTGGCACCGCTGAGTGCCGTTAGAACTTCAAAACCGATGGCTTCAAGGACAATACTGTTTGCTTCAACGAAATCGGGATCATCGTCAATCAGCAATACTCTGATCTTGTCTGCCATTATCTTACCTTTCATTAAATGATGCCGGTTATTCTGTACAAACTGGCGAGGAAATAAGCTTTCTTAATCCTTCCGTACTACATTAGTATATTATACTTTAATACCTGTAATGTTCGGGTTTGTAAGGACCATCCAACTCAACACCGATGTAGTCTGCCTGCTCCGGAGACAGTTTTGTGAGTTTAACTCCCAGCTTTTCAAGGTGCAGTCTTGCCACTTCCTCATCAAGCAGTTTCGGAAGCATGTAAACACCTACTCCTGGTCTATCATCAGCCAGAGCTATCTGGGCCAGGCACTGGTTGGTGAAGGAGCTGGACATCACGAAGCTTGGATGCCCGGTTGCGCACCCAAGATTGACAAGCCTTCCCTCCGCAAGAAGGAAGATGGAATGACCATCCTGAAAACGGAATCTGTGCACCTGGGGCTTGATCTCCTCTTTTTCAACACCGGGGAAAGACTCAAGACCAGCAACATCGATCTCGTTATCGAAATGACCGATATTGCATACTATAGCCTGGTCCTTCATCCTGCTCATATGATCTGCGGTTAAAACATTGTAGTTACCGGTTGCGGTTACGAAGATTGCAGTTTCAGGTATGGCATTCTCAACAGTAGTAACTTCAAAACCCTCCATGGCCGCCTGCAGAGCGCAGATAGGATCGATCTCGGTTATCAGGACTCTTGCTCCGAAACCCTTCATGCTCTGGGCACAGCCCTTGCCCACATCTCCGTACCCGCAGATGAGGATGGTCTTTCCGGCGACCATGACATCCGTTGCCCGTTTGATCCCGTCCGCAAGAGACTCCCTGCATCCGTAGAGATTATCGAACTTGCTCTTTGTCACGGAGTCGTTAACATTGTATGCGGCAAACAGCAGTTCCCCTGCCTTCATCATGTTATAGAGCCTGTGAACACCGGTTGTTGTCTCCTCTGAAACGCCAAGGATACCGGGTACAATGGAAGTCCAGAAATTCGGATTCTCCTGAATTCCTTTGTAGAGATTATTTGCAAGAGCTACTTCATCCTCTGCCCCTTCAATAACTTCCGTTAGCTTCCCTGTTTCTGCAAGGACTTTCTCAAGCTGATATCCCCTGTGAAGCATGAGAGTCGCATCCCCGCCGTCGTCAACTATAAGGTTGGGCCCTTTCCCTCCGGGAAAACTCAGAGCCTTCCTTGTGCACCACCAGTACTCCTCAAGGCTCTCGCCCTTCCAGGCAAAAACAGGAACGCCCGTCACAGCAATGGCTGCAGCAGCATGATCCTGAGTCGAGAAGATGTTGCAGCTTGCCCACCTTACATCCGCCCCAAGCTCGATAAGAGTTTCAATCAGTACAGCAGTCTGAACTGTCATATGAAGCGAGCCAGTCACCCTTAATCCATCCAGAGGTCTGCTCTCTCCGTATTTTTTCCTCACAGCCATCAACCCTGGCATTTCCAGCTCGGCTATTTCTATTTCCTTGCGACCGAAATCCACCAGTGATAAATCAGCAACCTTGTAATCATCCATAAAAATTCCTTTCATCCAGTTTTCCTGACAGAATAAACACTCTTCCATCATCACTAACAGTTTCTTCTACTCCACTGAAACCTGCAAAGGACATCCAGACTCTAACTTCATTCCGGTCAAGTCCCGGCCAGAGATCCCCCTGCTTCCGTTTAAGATCGGAATCCTCATGAGGAGTAAGTTCTATAACACTGCACCTTCCATTATCCCTGCATACCCTTGAAGCCTCCTTGAAAAACATGGAAGGCTC
>CAZUYF010000094.1:1533-7797 GCA_964624675.1 uncultured bacterium | reverse complement strand
CCTCTTCCACCGGTTCTGGAGCGGTTTCTTCAACCACTTCCACAGATTCCTCTTCTAATGGAGTTTCAGCGGCCTCATCGGTTTTATCTTCTTCAATGGGATAAGCTGTTTTTACATCAGGTTCCTGCTTTTCGCGTCCCTCAAGGCTCTCCCTGAAAGCGCTCAGCTCCTCCATGGGTCTTCCGTTGAAGTAACTTCTTACACTGAGTACTATCCTTCTGCTGGATGGTTCCAGCTCGATAACCCTCAGCGGAAGCTCATCACCGCGATGGATAACCTCCGATGGTTCTTCAATATCTTCCCAGCCCAGCTGACTCTGGGGTACAAATCCCTCTATGTAATCGTCAAGACGGACAACAACTCCTCTGTCCAGAAGCTGTACTACTTCGCCCTTGGCGTCCTTTCCTACAGGATAGCGCTCTTCCATAGTATTCCACGGATTCTCCTGAGTCTGCTTCAGACCAAGTGATATTCGGTTGTTCTCCACATCTATATTGAGTACAACAACGTTCAGAACATCGCCCTTCTTGAGCAGGTCAGATGGATGGTTTATCCTTCTTGTCCAACTCATATCGCTGATGTGGACCAAACCGTCTATACCCTCTTCGATCTCAACAAAAGCACCGAACGATGTGAGATTCCTGATCTTCCCTTCGATCTCGGTTCCCACGGGGTACCGCTCTTCGATGGAATCCCAGGGGTTATCAAGTGTCTGCTTGAGCCCGAGAGATATTTTCTTCTCTTCCTCATCAACACCGAGAACCATTACCTCAATGTCATCGCCCATATTGAGAACCCGGGAAGGATGACGGATATGCTTTGTCCAGGACATCTCGGAGATGTGAACAAGACCTTCCACACCGGGCTCCAGTTCGATGAATGCACCGTAATCGGTGATACTGGCAACTTTACCTTTTACCAGAGCATCGATTGGATACCTCTCCTTTACACCATCCCATGGGAAGGGCTGGAGCTGCTTGTATCCCAGTGAGATTCTCTCACGCTCTCTGTCGAACTTAAGGATTTTAACTTCGATCTCGTCTCCGATGGAAAAGAGATATGAAGGGTGACGCACGCGACCCCAGCTCATATCGGTGATATGCAGAAGACCGTCTATCCCACCCAGGTCTACGAAAGCACCAAAATCGGTGATATTCTTCACGATACCGACTCTGACCTGATCTTCCTCGAGTTCCTTGATGAGTGTTTCTTTCTGCTCAGCCCTTGCTTCCTCGAGTACCTGCCTCCTGCTTACAACTATGTTCCGGCGCCGCTTGTTAAGCTTGATAACCCTGAAGTTGTAATCATTACCCAGAAACTGCTCAAGATTGGGTACCTGGCGAAGGGCAACCTGTGAGCCGGGAAGAAATGCTTCCACACCCATTATTTTTACCTTCAACCCGCCTTTTATCCTGCGGACTATAGTACCGGTTATCTCCGACCCGGTATCGTAGGCATCCTTGATGTCCTTCCATACCTTATGGAAGTGTGCTTTCTCCTTGGATACCGATACTCTGCCGTCCTGGTCTTCAAGGGTTTCTATAAGAACATCCACTGATTCACCGGGAATGATCTCTTCATCCTTCCCGAATTCGCTCATGGATATGATTCCCTCACTCTTGTAATTGATATCTACAATTACTTCATTACCGACCCTCCGCAGAAGCTTACCGGTAACAATTGCACCAGGTCTGATCTGGTTCGATCCAATGTTCTCAAGATACTGCGCTTCCAGCTCTTCCCGCTGGGCCAACGAGTAATCCTGTCCTTCGATAGACTCAATCTCCTCGAGAGTAAGACCTACGATAAGTTCATCTTTATCAGCCACATTGTTCCTTCCTTCTTGCTATTTACACTACTATTTAGAATATAATCCTATTTGATAACCTGTCTCAGCTATTGCTGCAATAACAGTTTCAGCAACAGCTTTTTTTCCTTCTTTCTTCTTTATTTCCATTAACTTCCTGCTTGAGATCAATTTCCCGAAAGTGACACTGAATGGCTTACCTTTTCTTATCAGCGCACCCAAAGGATGATCGGTGCCCCATATGAAGGCTGGCAGTACTGGAGCACCCGATGCGGATGCAATAAGGCTTATTCCGGCTTTTGCAGGAAGAAGACGTCCATCATGGCTTCTTGTTCCTTCGGGGAATATCACAACCGCCTCTCCCCCTTTGAGATAGTCTATCGCAATTCTCAGAGCCTTCGTATCGATTCCTTCCCTGTTAACGGGGAAAGCGTTCAATTTCTTCAGGAAAAATTCTCCAAATCTATGCTTGAACAGCTCAACCTTGGCCATGATGGCGAAATTTCGTGGTATGGAGAATCCCAGTACAGGCGGATCCATCTCTGAAATGTGGTTACAGGCTATTATCAGTCCACCACGCCTGGGTACTTTTTCTGCTCCCCGCACCATGAACCCGAACAATACCCGTGCAAGCCAGCCGCCGTAATACTGTATGCGTATTCGAACAGATTCCTTCATCGGTTTCAAAGCGATCTCTTCCTGTAAAGGTCCAGAACAGCTGAAACCTGCTGATCAATGCTCATAAGGGTTGAATCAAGGATCATAGCTCCCGGAGCCAGTCTTAACGGGCTGTCGGACCTGCTTCTATCCCTGCGGTCCCGTTCAAGCTGTGATGTGAGCAGCAAGTCATAATCAGCTGTTTCACCCTTTGCAATGTGCTCTCTCCACCTTCTTATAACCCGCACTGCGACATCTGCGATAACGTACACCTTCAGATCTGCAGACGGAAAGACCACCGTCCCCATATCTCTGCCTTCTGCAACTGTATCGTGATTTTCAGCGAATCTGCGCTGCAGAGCTACCATTTCCCGGCGAACGGGAGAACCTGATGATATTCTGCTGGCGGCATCGCTTATTTCAGGTGTTCTGATAAGCGCAGATACATCCTCATCATCTATGAAGACATAACCATCCCTGATATCTATGGAATGGCTGCGAATAACCTCAGCCACCTTGATCGGGTCGTCAAAGCTGATTGAATTGCGGATAGCTAACAGAGCCGAAGCGCGGTACATGGCTCCTGTATCCAGATATGAAAAACCCAGCCGCTGCGCTACCAGTCGAGCCGTTGTGCTCTTCCCGGAAGCGGCGGGTCCATCAATTGCTATTACTCTAGTCAGAGGAGTCAGGCAAGGTCACACCCTTTCTTTTCAAAGTGGCGCAAATATTAGAATAATCACAGTATAAGTCAATAGAGGAAAATTATATCAGTTGTGATATAGCCGAACGGATTTCATCAGAGCTTCAAGCTCAGCATCTTCCAGCAGGCGCCACTTACCCCGCTGCAAACCCTTCAGAGTAACAGATCCATATCGAACACGCTCAAGGCCTTCAAGCATAATACCGCATGCTTCAAGCAATCTGCGAACTTCATGGTTCCTTCCGGTCCGCAGTACTATGTTGATCGATTTTTTCGCTGAGGATTTGACTGAAATCGGTTTTGAGAATTCGGAGCGGCCAATCGAAGCTCCTTTTCGCAGGGATTGCAGGGCTGATGGACCGGGCAGGCTCCTCAGGAACACTCTGTATTCCCTTTCAACCTCCCAGGAAGGATGTGTAAGACGGTTCACCAGCTCTCCGTCATTGCTCAGCAGCAGCAGTCCTCCTGTATTAATGTCCAGACGGCCAACCGGTACAGTTCCCGGCGGAAGGCCGCGCAGAAGCCCCAGTATAGACCTTTTGGAATCGGGCGACAGGGTAGTCTCAAAACCGTGCGGTTTATTAAGGACAGCAGTGCGTAAAGGCTGAAGCTTAACCTTGTGCCCCAGATACTCTACATTGTCACCTTCGGATACTCTGAATCCGAGGACAGTGATGATTTTTCCGTTGACGGATATTTTGCCTTCCTGGATAAGAAGGTCGCTCTTTCTCCGAGAAGCAATGCCTGCCCTCGCGAGGTATCTGTTCAGTCGATAGTTGTTAATCTTGCGAGCCAAACAGATCCCTCTCCTCCATTTCAGAGGAACTCATACCGAGGAGTTCTTCAATTTCATCAAACCTTGGAAGGTGATCCAGGTTACTCAGCCCGAAGTACTCCAGGAAAGCTCTTGTTGTTGAATAGAGCAAAGGTCTTCCCGGTGTTTCCATTCTTCCTGAGATCCTGATCATATCCCTTTCCAACAGTGTTCTTATGGCACTGTCGCAGTTAACTCCTCTTATGGATTCAATTGCAATTCTTGTACATGGCTGACTGTAAGCAATAACAGCCATCGTCTCAAGGGCTGCGCGGGATAGTTTACCGGGCTTTCTGCCTTCGAAAAGCTGTGATACAACATCTCCGAATTCTCTGTCTGTTGCGATACGGAATCCACCCGCAACCTCTACTATCGTCAGGGCATGCTGCTGATCCAGAAAAGATTTGTTAAGCCTGTCCAGTGCCTGATGAATGGAGTCCTCACCGCTTCCGGTGTACTCACACAGCTGCTCGATGCTGAGCGGTTTTTCTGAAGCGAAGACCAGTGCTTCTACTTCTCTTGCTAATCTGTCAAGAATCAACGCTCCACCTTTCAGTACGTTGGAGTTCTATTTCGGAGAACGGGTACGCCTGGTGACAGCAGATCCATCCTCTTCTGACAAGTTCGAGAATTGTGATGAAATATGATACAATCCTGAGTCTTGCGGGCTGGGGACCGATTATTTCTCTGAAAGAAAAGGTCTTGCCCGGAACGATTCTGCTTTCAAGCGAATCTATGCATTCGCTTATTGTCAGCAAGGTCCGCTGAATTCTCTGAGAAGGTATTTCAGCTTCCCCTTCAGTAAGGCTGCTCAGTGCTTTCAGAAGATCAAGCAGTGTTGCCTGCCCCGGTTCGATCTCAAAGGAATCGGATGACCACCTCTCACGCTCTCCGGGTGAAGTGTAGATCTCCGTCCAGGTTTCTTCGCTTCTCTGAAGTTCTTCCGCTATTACGCGGAAAGTTCTGTAGAGTATAAGCTGGCGCCTGAGTTCAGCTCCGGGATCAGCCTCCTCCTCCCCTTCATATCTATGTGCGGGAAGGAGAGCCTTACTTTTCATCTTCGTAAGCGTAGCTGCCATAACAAGATACTCGCTGGCTATATCCAGATCAAGTTCCCGGGCGGCTCTGATATAATTCAGGAACTGATCGGCCACATGTGCAACGGGAATGTCGTAAATATCGATCTCATCCCGCCGCAGCAGATAGAGAAGAAGATCAAGGGGACCTTCGAAAGCATCCAGCTCTATTCTGTAGCTGCTGCCGAAAACAGTCTTTTCCATCAAAATAGATACCCGAATTCAATAAGGTCATCACTGTTTTCCGGCCACGATTCCCTGACCTTTACCCATAGATCAAGATAGAGCGATCTTTCGATCATTCGAGAAGCACCCTTTGATGCTATATCCGCAATGTTCTGCAGCATCGCTCCCTTCCTGCCTATCACCACACCCTTGCTTGAATGACGGGCAACATGCAGATTGGCCCTGACATACCTTTTCTCATCGCGTATGGAGAATTCCTCAATCTGTACCGCGGTTGCAGCTGCTATCTCTGCCGGAAGAACACTGAAAAGACTTATCCTGATCTGTTCGCTAACAAGAAACCTTTCCGAGTGAAGTGAGGTGCAGGCATCAGGGAATAATTTACCCCTTTCGGGTATGTATTTCAACACCGTGCTGCGAAGCCTTTTAACACCCTGACCGCATGGAGCGCATACGGGAACTATCTCCTGATAATTGACCGACATTGATATCTGATTTGTAAAAGCTCCATGAAGTTCTGCAGGAAAGTAATCTATGAAAGTAGGTACGAATATTATCGGGAGTTTTCTGTTTCTATTTATGAAGCTGCGCAGAAGCGGGGATTTCAGCTTTGTTGACAATTCAGTGGAGTTCAGAGCCAGGCATATTACATCAACACTGCTGAAAAGCTCTTCATCTTCGTAATAATCCAGTGGAGGAGTATCAATGAAACATACCTGTTCGTTTTCCGTCATATAGATGCTTGAGATGGGAATCCTTGTTATACCTCTGTAGTTGTATGAAGGAGATATGTTTCTGCACGATAGAGCGTTGATCAGAGCTGATTTCCCTGAATTAGCGTATCCGGCTATAGCAACGTATCCAGAGCGCATTCTGCCAGGTTCATTTATCATTCAATCTCCGTTGAATTAGTAGTACTGCCCCCGGACTCATTCTCCTGGCTTTCCTGCAGCGGCTGTATCATTCCGCCGGGAGTTTCCTCAACGGTTGCAGGTTCTTCGACAACTGCCTCGGGAAGTTC
>CAZUYF010000094.1:0-1433 GCA_964624675.1 uncultured bacterium | reverse complement strand
CTGGCGTCTCTTCGATAATTGTCTCAGGAAGTTCCTCCGTATCTTCTACTGGCGTCTCTTCGATAATTGTCTCAGGCAGCTCTTCCGCAGTCTCAACTGAATCTTCTTCAGGTATTGTACCCCTCAGAGCTATGAAGTCACCGGAAGTATTCCCGAAATAGAGTATGCCGCTGACAAGAAGAGGCGCGGTTCCCGAATAACCATCCATTTCAAGAGAATCAAGTTTCGCTCCCGTATCCAGGTCAAGAATATGCATTCTCTGATCATCGCAGGCTACGTAGACCATCTTCTGTCCCACTGCAGGGGGCAGCTGAATCCAGTTATCAAAATTCTGTCTCCAGAGTACTGTCCCGTCAGAGGCTGCCAGGGAAACGAGCTGCCCATCATTTGTGCCGCACAGAACCGCGTCTCCAGTGATCACAGGCCGTGCGAGAACGCATCTTTGCGAAGAGCTTACTATATTGGTTTCCCATATGACATGTCCGTCATGAAGAGAGAATTTCCTTACAACACCGTTTGAAAAACCTGCGAATACACCTGCTGCATCAGCCGAAGGTGGTGACGCCTGGCTGCTGTAGTCTCTGGCCCACAGTCGCTCTCCTGCGGTATCGAATGCGACAATATTTCCATTCTCAGTGGAAAACACAGCGATGGAATCAACAATAACCGGACCAAGAACTATCCCTCCGATCTCATCGTCCCATACCGGTTCACCGGTACGGGCATTCAAAGCACAGACCTTGCCCATTGAATTGCCTGTAACGATGAGCGTATCGGAAAATACGGCTGTGTTGCAGAATACATGATAACCGAGACCGGCAGACCACCGTTTGGTTCCGGAGAATCTGTCGAGGGCGTAGATTACGCCGTCCTGACCGCCGAAGTATACTGTTGTAGAATCCACAGCCGGCTCTCCGCAAATACCGCATACGGTAGCGAATGTCCATTTCACGGAGCCTTGAGCAGCGTCAACAGCACGCAGATTGCCATCGTTGCAGCCGAAATAGAGTACTCCATCCACAAGAGCCGGAGAGGAGAAGAATTCCCTTCCAGCATTTGATCTGATGGACCACAGTTCATCGAAGGGAGCGACTATATCCGGCCCCCAGCCGGCGTTACCTGTGGATAAGGCTCTTGCCTGAAGCCAGAACTCCGGTATTTCCTCAAGAACGATATCATCTTGGACGGTATTCAGAGTATCAATATCTGACGAATCGGCTGGAACCGCCTGTGCCATACCACTCTCCGGTCCTGCTGATTTGAATACAGTTGAAATCAGGAACAGCAGTACAAGTGTGGTTATCAGGCTTATTCCGATAACGATAATGTGCTTTCTATCGGTATTCCCGGAAGCCTTTATACTCTCCTGGGGATGTGCATGTGATTTGTGCAACTGAACAACCTCTCAATATATGATTACAGGAGCACCGACC
>CAZUYF010000093.1:0-7841 GCA_964624675.1 uncultured bacterium | reverse complement strand
GTCTATGGACATGGTTACATTTGCCCAGGTGTAGTCACTTTCGTAATCCTTGGAAGTTTCAATCAAGCTGTAATCGGTTTCAAGAGATGCTTCGCTGCCTGCTGCGTCATACTCAAGAGATATCTCCAGCCCGCCCGAATATCTTCTCTCCCTTACATTTCCGTTATCAACTCTGGTATCAACGTATAGCATTACATTGAAGCGTCTTGCCTCTCTCCGGTTCCACTGCGGATCGAACCCGACATCGGTTATCTCCCTGATCCTCTGTTCCGCGTAATCGTAACCGGGGGAAATACTCAGGGCCTGGAAGTAATAATCCATAGCTCTGTCCGAATCACCTTTGTATTTGTAAGCCATGCCTATGTATGCACAAATCCACGAGGAAAGAGAATCCAGTTCAAGAGATCTTTCAAGGGCGACCAGAGCATCATCGTACTGGCCCGAGAAAAGAAGGGCTTCACCGAGACCGCTCCAGGCGCTGAAAGAAAGGCTGTCAATCTCAATAGCCTGCCTGTACTTCTGGGCTGCTTCCTCGTCCTCATCTTCTTCAAAGAGGTAGTTTCCCCATTCCAGCCAGACATTAATGCTGTCCGGAGCGATACCTGAGGCAGCTTCGTAACTTCTTCGGACTTCATCCTCCTCACCAAGTTCCACGTACAGACCAGCCAGCTCAAGCCAGAACTCATGGTCATCGGTTACGCTTTCCGCTTCTGCCTTTCGGACCAGCTGAAAGGAAATCTCAGGGTTTACTATGGTGTACGACCAGGCCAGGTCCACCCATGCGTATGGATACTCATCCGCAATCAATGCAGTGAGACTGTCGGCTTCATGGTCTCTGCCGGTACTTTCGTAGATAAGTTCCTTCTCGCATATGGCGGTACTTTCAACCCCACCCGCTTCAATGTAACTCTCCCAGAGGACAAGAGCTTCTTCAGTTCTCCCGGATTGTGCAAGAAGCGGCGCCAGCCGCTGATACCCGAAAACATAGGTGGAATCAACAGATAAGGCTTCTGTGTAGTAAATAGCTGCATTTTCTGTGTTTCCCAGCTGTTCCAGTACAAATCCCAGTTCTCCCAGCAGCCATATTCCGGGATAGGCAGTTTCGGTAATCGCCCTTTCGTACCAGTCGGCGGCAGCTTCCAGATCTCCATCGTTTTCGAGAAGAACGCCCCTTCGTTCCCATGCATACAGATACTCACTATCAACGGCTACCCCGTTCTCGTAAGCCTCACCCGCTTCCTCAAACTTCTCGAGCTGCTCAAGTACCAATCCGAGTTCTCCCCATGTCCAGGAGTATTCAGGATCGATCTCAAGGGCTTTCCGGTAAGCTGTTTCCGCAGCGGCGTAATCACCCATCGCTTCGTACATGAGTCCCTGGGCTATCCAGGCATCAAGATAACTTACATCGGATTCAGTGCACTCGATATACCACCGCACAGCCTCTTCAAAATCTCCATCCTCTTCAGCCAGGAGACCCAACCTGTATTGGGCGAACGCGTAATCGGGGTGCATCGCGATTCCCTCCAGGTAGCTTCTGTGTGCCGCATCGAAACTACCTATGTTTTCATAACAAATGCCTATTTCCCCCAGGCTGAGATAGCTCTCCGTATCTCTTCTCAGCAGTTCTCTGTAAACCTTGATAGCTTCGGGGTACCTATCCTGACTTTCAAGCATCAATCCGAGATCGATAAGGCAGTCTGTATCATCCGGATAAGCATCGGCTATTTTTCTATATATTATCTCTGCCGCCTCGAACTTGTCCGTAAGCTCCATTATCCAGCTCGCTTCGGACATCAGATGTATGTTGTGCGGCCACTCCCGAAGGGCTTCGTTCACGCAGGCCATCGCCATCTCGAATTCGCTCTGGTATCTGTACAACTCGGCTTTTTTCAGCCAGATTGAAATCCAGGAGGGATCGATACCCATCGCGATTTTAAGAGATTCAAGGGCTTCTGAATAGCTCTCCTGAAGCATAAGACATTGAGCTTGTCCAACATAGCCCAGAACAAGGGTCGAATCGTAACTGAGTGCGGTCTGATAATCCGTCAGTGATTCTTCCAGACTCTCCGAGCTCGCCCGGCCAAGTGCACACCATGCCATCGCTGAGCAGGAATCCAGCTCTACCGCCTTCCGGGCGTATTCAGATGCCTCATCGTAATACCCGAGGGCACTAGCGGAAAAGGCAAGAGCAGCCCATGCATCTGAGTTTGTGGAGTCATCCGCAACGGCAATCTCAGCCTGACTGTAAGCGTAGTCCCAGTTACCTGAAGAGTAACCTTCCTGCCACCCGGCCAGATTCAAAGCTGCAAGTACTGTTAATAATAAGTATTGCATCTCAGCCTCCCGTCAGAGAAATTGTCAGACCGAACAGCCCCAGCAGCCAGCAGTACCATGCGAACATCGAGAATCTCCCATCCCTCAGGAATTTCAGAAGAAGCCTCAGGGCAAGATATCCGGTAAGTGCGGAGATCGCAAACCCGGTAATCATCAGGGAAGAATCGATACCGCTGGATCCGGCATCTCCCATTTTAAGAACGGCGGCTCCTGCAATGGCAGGAATCGAGAGCATGAAAGAGAACCGTGCAGCCTTCTCCTTCTTTATCCCCGCGAAGAGACCTGTCGAAATGGTCAGTCCTGACCGGGAGATCCCGGGAAGCAGGGCCAATGCCTGGGATACTCCTACAAGGATGCTTCCAGCGATAGTGGGATTATCCCTGTTTCCACTTTTCATGAACCTTGTACTGAATAGAACACAGCCGGTTATTAACAGCATTAACGATACCAGAACAGGGCTGTTGAAGGCTCTCTCGATAGAATCCGAAAGGAAGAATCCTGCAAGGGCTGCGGGAATAGAACCGATGATAAGAAGACCTGTCAGAACAAGCGATTCCCTCTGTTTTCTGAATACGCCTGATACAAGCTCCGTAAGGTCTTGTCTGTATACTGCAAGTACCGCCATGAGTGTACCCAGATGAACAACAATCTCAAAGGTCAAGTCCCCTTCCGGAACTTTCAATATCATCCCGGCCAGAGCGAGATGGCCTGAGCTTGAAACCGGCAGGAATTCGGTAAGTCCCTGGATAATGGCCAGGACGATGACGGATAGAAGCGTCATTGTTCAAGGAACTCCCGGTGAAGAGCCCTCAGAGCGCAATCCCTCTTTTGCAGAGGAACCAGGGCTGAAATGGTGGCGTGCGAATCAACCGTCTGGAGCATATCGATACCCGCCCTGTCAAGGGCAGCGGAAAACCTCGCCATGACACCTTCGATTCCGTGCATACCCGCACCCACAATTGAAACCTTTGCGCAGGGTGATATCGTCTCGCAGACTATCCCGTTGCTTCCGAGGACTTCCGATACCCTCTCTTCATCCTCCAGAGGAACGGTAAACATGGCTGCTCCATCAAAAACACTGAACATATCCATCGATACACCTGCATCCGCGACAAGTCCGAACGCGCGTGAGTAGAATTCATGCAGTGAAGTGTAACTGTCCGTACTAATTCTGAACTGCACCGCATCGGGCCCTGATGCCACACCGGTTATGTACTTCCCGCTTCTGATGACGAAAGGTTCTATCTCCGTAACCGTCTCACCGGTACTATGAGACTTAATACTGATCCTGATGCCGGCATCACCAGCTATTTCCGAGGCTCTCGGATGTACAACCTCAGCCCCATGCCACGCCAGCTGCCTGAGGTCCTCGGCGCTAATCCTGTCTACCTTCAGTGCTCCCGGTACGCTTTCGGGGTCGGCGGTGTAGACCGAATCGATCTTTTTGAACAGCATCAGCTCATCCGCCTCAAGGGCTGCAGCTATCGCTGTCGCTGTGATATCACTGCCCCCTCTTCCGAGTGTGGAAACAGTTCCTCTGCTGCTCATTCCCTGGAAGCCGGCCACAACGACGCAATCATTCTCTTCGAGAGATGCATTGAGGTACTCTATTTCAACCGATTCGAGATCGGCACCGCAATGCTGTTCATCTGTACGCAGGCCGGCGTTCCAGCCGGTTACAGCTATTGCTGCGATTCCCTTCTGTCTTAGCATATCGGCGAAAACAGCTGCAGAAATGACTTCTCCACAGGCTAAAAGGCAGGATTTTTCATGCGGGATGGGAGCTGAAACAAGTTCCAATAGGGTATCCGTTGAATATGGATCTCCTTTTCTGCCCATTGCGGAAACAACAATAACAGCTTTGCGGCACGATTCAAGTTCTCTAGTGCAGAGATCTGCTGATCTCAGTCTGTCCTCTTCGGTTGAAAGGCATGTTCCGCCGAACTTCATGACACAGAGATCATTCACCTGTTCCGTCCCTCCGCTGCAGCCACGACGAGTTCCATGAATTCCTTCCCGGTATCGTTCCAGTCGTTCATACCCTCTGCGAACATACGGCTTTTTTCTCCCATCTGCAGCCTCAGATCTCTGTTCCTGATCAGGCTTTTCATCGCATCTGCAAGTTCCTCTGCATTTCCCGGAATTGTAAGAAAACCGTTCTCCCCATGACGGACCAGTTCAGGTACAGCGGCGATATCCGAAGCGATAACCGGCAGCCCGTACCACATCCCGTCGAGAATGGACATCCCGAAGGCTTCCCAGGTGGCTGGATGAACAAGTATATCCGCTCTCATGTAAGCGGTGATAAGGTCGAAGGACGAAAGCTCCCCTGAAACCCTGATGGAATCTGAAAGGTTTGCCTCCTTTATCATACGCTGTATACCCCGAGCGTACTCTTCGTCCGATTCAGCGCTTCCAGCGAACTCGACCTCAAAACTTCCCCTGTCAAGGTAAGTACATGCCTTTACAAGCAGGTGCTGAGCCTTCCTTGGGGATATGCTGCCCACGCACAGCAGCCTTACAGGTCCGTCCCGGCGGGAACGATCCGGCAGAGGCCTGGGGTCTTTCTCAAAACCGGGGTTTATCATCATGATCCGTTCCGAGGGAATTCCCATGCCTTCTACTGCTTCCAATGTATTCCCGCTGTTCACCCAGATTCTTCCCGCCATTCCAAGGAGCCATCTCACATACATTCTATACATGAACGCTTTGAGTTTATTCCGTAGGTCCATCCATTCAAGATGATGCATGAGGTACAGAACACGAGTACCTGAAAATATGCTCATCATACGGAGCAGAGGCACATATTGATAGCTCTTGCTTACGATGACAAGATCAGGCTTTTTCCTCCGGATCTCTCTGCTGATATATCTGGATGCACTGAACCATTTCAGGGGAAGACCGTCTGGTACAGTTGTGAAGTGGATTACGTCCACTGCAAGGCCATGAGACCTGAGGTATTCCACCATTCTGAAGTTGAAACCGTAACCTCCGGAATGGAAATCCTTTTTGCCGAGCATTACGAAGACAACACTGTCGGGAATGAGTGTATCCTTTCAATTGTGTGATATCCTGAATGCTTCCTGAAAGCCAAGTATACTGCCCCGGCGGTCATACTGTCATAATGTATAAGAAGGAAACAGTCTGCTAATCGATGGATAATAGATCCGTTTCAAGGGTTGACAATTTCTGAATATATTATATTTTTGAATGTATTCATGTTTGGAGGTTATTCATGGGATTGAGAGAGATCAAAAAGGAGCGTGCGCGGAGGGCGATACTTGAAGCAGCCAGGCATATGTTCTTCAATCGCGGTTTCGACGGAACTACAATCGAGAAGATTGCTGAAAAAGCTGAGGTAGCGGTTGGTACCGTATACAATTACTTTGATTCGAAAAGTACATTGATTCTGGCTATTACAGCCGAGGACACATCAAAGGTTCTGGATGAGGAGTTTCATATCCGGGAATCCTGTACAGGATTTGAAAGTGTGAAAGTATATGTGAATATTTTCATGGAAAACCTGTCCATGTATCCAAAAAGGCTTATCCGGGAATTGATGCGGGAAGGCTGGCGCAGCGATACTTCCCTCAGTAAAGGGCTTATCAATCAGGACCTTACTCTTCTGGACGGCCTTGCCAGAGTGCTCCAGGAGTTAACCGGGCAACAGAAGCTCAAACCCGGTACGGATATCGAATACGCATCTCTGGCAATCTACGGAATCATCACTACCGCTATCATATGGTACGCTGCTGATGAGGAAAGAACCTCTGAACAGATGCTTGAATCCCTTGCGAAAATGCTTGAAATCCTGTTCCGTGGGCTGAATCCCGAAGGGAGAGATGGATGAGATCACTTTTGCTGCTTCTGAGCCTGTCATTCATACCGGGTCTTACTGCCATGGGTATCTGTCAGCCATCGATCGATGAACTGGTGCATTCACTGGACCAGCTTTACAGAAGCGATGACAGTTACGCTGAAATGTCGATGCACATCGTAACCCCCAACTGGGAAAGAACACTGACAATGAAGGCATGGTCTCTTGGAATTGACAAAACCTTCATCAGGATACTCTCCCCGGCAAGGGAAGCCGGAATGGCATCACTGCGAATAGGTACCGAAATGTGGAATTACCTTCCAAACACCAGCAGCACGGTAAGGATACCTGCTTCCATGATGGCGGGATCGTGGATGGGATCGGACATCACCAACAACGATATAGTCAGAGAAATCACCTATACGGAGGATTACACATACTCCTACACGACCGATACAACCCTTACAGGGGATCAGACGGATGGCGTTGTGTACATCGAACTGTTTCCGAAATCGTCCACCGCGGTGGTCTGGTCAAGCATCGTGTTCGCTGTCAGGATCACCGACACAATGCCCCTGTGGGAAGAGTACTACGACAGTCATGGCGATCTGATAAAGACAGTAACCTACTCGAACGTAGAGGAGATGGACGGCAGAACAATCCCCACACAGATGCAGGTCATCCCCGCAGATGAAGAGGGTCAGAGCACAACAATCACCTGGTCTCACGCTGAATTCAACCGGGGTCTGGACACCAGCATCTTCTCACTGAGCAACCTGCAGTCCGGGGAGTAATATGCTTCTAAAACTCGCTTGGAGAAACGTTTTTCGTCAAAAAAGACGGACTATCCTCACTCTTCTCACCATGACCGGCGGCTTCTTTCTCTCTTCCCTTTCCATCGGGTGGATGGACGGCTCGTACAGCAGCATAATCATGTTCTTCACAAACAATAGAACCGGTCAGATCCAGGTGCATCACGAAGGTTATCTGGAAGACCCGTCCATATATTCAACGATAAGCGATTATCAGATGGTGGGAGCCTTCCTGGATTCAATTCCGGGAGTCAGAGTATGGGCTCCCAGGATATATTCCGGTGCTCTGCTTGCAGTTAGATCCCCAGGGGCTGGCTCAGGTAATGTATTCTCGAATTCAGCGGCCGCATCAGTGATTGGGATTGACCCTGCAATGGAGGAGGCTGCCACAGATTTCTCCGATAGAATACTGCTCGGAGAAATGCTGACAGCTTCCGCTGCTGACACATCTTACGCCGCCACAGGTCAGATCATACTTGGAAAAGAACTCTCTATTATTCTTGAGGCTTCAGTGGGGGATTCCCTTGTCATGCTTTCCCAGGCGGCAGACGGCAGCAGCGCTGACAGGATGTACGTAATCCGGGGCATAATCAGTACAGGCAATGCTGATATCGACAGAAATACATGCTATATATCTTTAGCAGATGCACAGATCCTTTTCGCCCTTGAGGGAAAAGTACACGAGATAGCGGTCATGACCGCTTCACTTGGTTCAGTCGATGAACTCACCGGAGATATATCGGCCGGGCTTTCCGGAAGAGACCTTGAAACTGATTCCTGGAAAACATTTGCAAAAGAATTCTACAACGGCATGAAGGCCGATGAGGCGCAACTCAAGGTAACGATCTTCGTGATAGTACTTGTAGCTGCAATGGGGG
>CAZUYF010000092.1:0-7869 GCA_964624675.1 uncultured bacterium | reverse complement strand
CAAGGCGGCCTTTCTTTATCTCATAACCCTGAACCACCCCGAACATGAACTCGCTGGTTGTGTCCGCCTCCCCGTTGCTGGGTTTCATGAGATAGTAACCGTTATCCACCGATGCTATCATATCCTCGAGCTTGCTCTTTCCAGGGAGGATTGCTGTATTGCGCATACGAATGATAGGTTCGTCACTGAACCGGTACGCCCTGGCGTTCCCGGTGGGTCTGGCATTAAAACTGGCTGCGGATTCCTTGTTATGCATGTACCTTTTCAGAATACCGTTATCGATTATCACAGCATCTTCGGCTACTGTCCCCTCATCATCAATGAATACGGGAACTGGACAGATCTCTCCAAGTGCTCTGCTGGCAAAATCCACCAGCGTAACCAGTGGGCTGGCAACCTGCTGGTCCATGTAGTCACCTGCGACGGAACCCCCGCGCACGAGATCAGCCTCGGTAGTGTGACCTATGGCTTCGTGGGATAGAATGCCGGCAAGGTCTGCATCAAGAATACAATCCTTCATACCGGAATCAGGATGAACTCCTTCAGCCTTTTTGATCAAGTGTTCGTAGTGCTCATCAAGCTTACCGAAGAGAACTTCAGGTGTTGAGAATAGATCTTCGAACTGTCCCAGACCTCCGTAAACATCATAGAGTTCTACAGGTTCACCCTTGTACTCAGTACTAAGAGAAATATACAATATTGATCTGGGAATATTGGAGTAAACGGAGGAACCATCGGAAGTTACAAGATATTTCTCCATATCAAGGAGTTGAAAAGCGGATGTTCTGGAGACTACACTGCTGTACCTGCTTTTTATCCTGCCGTCGATTTCCATCATGAACTCAATTAACTCTTTCTGGGTCAGACGGTTTTTCTTTGTTGAGAAATCCTCAGAAGATCTACCCGGAGAAGAAGGCAGGATGTATCCAGCTCTGTTCTCCTTTCCAGCGAGGAACTGAGAATTTCTTGTGGCAGCTCTGATAACATTTCTTATACTTTCATCATCAATTATGGGGTTTGATGCAAATCCCCAGATGCCCTTACTGAAGGTTCTGGCGGAAACACCGCTTCCAGTTGATCTGCTGTTTCCCATAACATCACCGTCAACAACTGCAACGTTGAGTGTTCTGTTCTCCTGGACACGCAGTTCCGTGTATTCGGAGAAGAGTTCAGTGTAACTGCCAAGCTCTACCGGTTTCATAGCTGTCCTTCCATTGATTGAGTCGGGGGATCGCGCGGATATCCCCGGAATGTTTCTATACAAGTATAATTATACAATAGATATGCAAATCGCAAAAATACTGGTTAAACATCCTGTTCACCGGTATGATTCATACTCAGGAGCATCACCGCTCCGATTGCAGCCGGTGACCACCGTTTCTGGTTTGAATATTCTGGAGTAAGATGAAGTATATTCTTGAACAATGGGCGCTTATCCTGCTGTCCGCACTGACGATCCTGCTTATTATGCTGATATTCGATACTTCCTGGCCGGTTGCCTATGTGTATGTTGAATCCACTCCTGCAGGAGCCACAATTTCAGATTGTGATGATTTCTTATGGACGACTCCAGCACTGATCCCCGTTCAGCATGAGGGTCTTATAATTGAGGTATCTTATCCGGGAAGAGTATCTGTTGATACTGTTCTCACACCGGAAATGTCTGATGAGCCGGTTCTGATATCACTTCCTTACAGGTTTTCTGTTCAGATCTCCAGTGAACCTTCCGGAGCATCCGTTATTCTGGATAATTACTTCATAGGTCAAACTCCTCTGAATGTCAGCGTTGATGAACCTGGTATTCACAGCCTCAGCCTTAGCCTTGGGAATCTGATCGTGGTTGAGGACAGCATTACACTCCTGACTAACTCCCCCGATAGTCTGCACTATGTTCTTCCCATGCTTCATTCATCAGGTATGATTTATGTTCCACCTGAAGCTGGAGGATCCGGTGATATCCTGCAGCCTTACGTTATAGCAAGGTATGAAGTAACCAACAGCGAGTTTTGTGAATACCTCAGAATGCTGGAACCGGCCCCCACGCTAGATACCACCAACAGATGGGGACGTACTGATATCCTTGAGGATATGTTTCCCTCAGATTACCCGTTGCCCTTTTATATAAGCAGCTCTGGTGAATGGGCTATTCAGGATGGGCTTGATAATCTTCCAATCGCTGGTCTTACCTGCGCGGCTGCAGAGGGATACTGTTCATGGCTCACCTCAATAGATACATCAGGGATAACCTTCAGATTACCCTCAGAGAATGAATGGTACACAGCCGCTCTTGCAGGCAGTGACGGACCATGGCCCTGGGGCTCAAGACACCCTGACGGCAATCTTCTGAACCTTTCCGATAGCAGTGAGGATTTACTCCGCAGGCATCCATCGATTGATGACGGATTTTCGTACTCCGCTCCTGTTGGAAGCTTCCCATCCAACAACTGGGGGCTCTTCGATATGGCAGGAAACGTGTGGGAGTACTGCAGGCCTGTTCACTCGGATTTTACTGTTGCAGCCAGGGGAGGAAGCTGGCTTTCTTCAATGGACGATTGCAGGTGCGACGCTACAATGTATCCAGATACCGGGCTTGGCTATCCATATATAGGATTTAGAGTTGCCGGATCGATCGATTCACCGGAATAGCCTGGATTATTATTAATACCTCTTTTCATAAGTCTCTTCCTGTGTTATTGATAAAGAACAGTCAGTAGGTCAGTAGGATTGATATTCACCATTTGTAGTAAGGTGTGAGCGATGAAAACTGAAATATTCGGCGGAGTCCTTCAAGACGATCCAGGTTTGACCAGCATTCCCCAGGCATTAATTGCTGTCGCTGAGAAACTCCCGGATAGAATCGCGTTCAGTGAACCTGACAGAAACGGTAATTATCACTCAATAACTTACCGTGATCTCAGAAAAAAGGTTGATTCCCTTGCCCGTGCGATTCTCGACTGCTGTGAGGTGCCTGTTGTCGGTTTAACCGGTAGCAACAGCACCGCCTGGGCCATCACCTACCTTGCAACCTTGAGAGCAGGGGGGGTTGTTGTCCCCATTGACAGAGAACTTCCTGTACAGGAAATGCTTACTATTATCCATTACTCCGGTGCCAATATATTGTTCTTCGATGAAAGATATGCAGAGGACTTAAGTGAAAAGCTTCCCGGCAGGGAAATAAAAATGGTTGTTATGAATACCGCTCATTGTGAGGGGATTCCAACCCATGACGATCTATTGCGCAAGGGGGCGGGAAGTGCTGCTGCGCTTCCTGAAACATGGGATTGCGATGCCCCGGCTTCAATCTGTTACACGTCGGGTACAACGGGACAGGCGAAGGGCGTGATGCTCTCTCAGAATAATATCCTCAGTAACATCAAGCAGATGGGCCTTGTTCTGGCTCTGGAGGAAGATGATGTATTCCTCTCAATCCTTCCTGTGCATCATACATTTGAATGTACGTGCGGTTTTCTCTTTCCTGTTACCCATGGAGTTTCCATCTATATCTGCAGAGGAATAAGGCATGTAGCTGAGGATATGATAAATTCCGGGGCAACTATTCTCCTTGCCGTTCCGCTCCTCTGGGAAGCCATGTACCGAAAAATATACGGTGCTATCCAGTCCATGAAGGGCGGAGCCTTCAAGTATCGTCTCGGTCTGACCATCTCCAGGGTCGGAGAGGTATTCGGCAATAAGGGTTTGAGGAAGAAGGTGTTTTCAAAAGTTCACGATAAACTGGGTGGCCATATGAAACTCTGTATTTCCGGCGGCGCCGGTATCGCTCCTTCAGTTGTTGACGGCTTCATGAAACTTGGATTCGAATTTGTTCAGGGGTACGGATTAACCGAGACCTCACCGATACTCTGCGTTAATACTCTTGAAGCTAACAGAGTAGGATCTGTAGGCCCGGCTCTTGCCGGTGTAACAATAAGAATCAGCAATCCCGATATAGAGGGAAATGGAGAAATCCTTGCAAAAGGTCCCAATATTATGCTGGGTTATTACAACAACCCCGCTGCAACCGCTGAAGTTCTATCGAACGATGGCTGGTTCAGCACCGGGGATTACGGTCATATCGATGATGATGGTTTTATTTTCATTACAGGACGAAAGAAGAACGTGATCGTCGCAAAGAACGGCAAGAATGTATACCCGGAAGAAATAGAGATGGTCATCGGGCAGGAATCATACATCCTTGAGTGCATGGTCGCGGGTAAGAAGACCGAAACCAAGGGTGAGGAGATATGGGTTATCTTTGTTCCAGATATGGAAAAATTCATCGAATACGCCGAGGAGCACGGTTTCAGTCTTACAACCGACTACCTCGCGGAATACATGAGAAAGATTGTCCGGAGTTTTAACGCGGCTCAGCCTATTTACAAGCGTATTGCCCGATTTATCATCAGAGAGGACGAGTTCCCGAAAACCACCACGCGAAAAGTGCGCAGAAAGGAAGTTCTGCGGGAAGCCGGACTTGAGGAAGGCATTTCCTACCACGTCTGAACAGATACTACCATAAGGGTACTCCACAATATTTCCATATATGGTATATTCAGAGAGTCATAACCACTATATGATGAGGCTGGCAGATAGAGAAATGCAGTCTTATACTACATAGTGTATGTATCAAGAAATTATCATATAACATATGGTGTAAAATGATGGAAGAACTCATGCAGGAATCGCAAGTCTATGACGAGAGCAAAGTAAAAACTCTCTCCTCGATAGAGCATATTCGCCTCAGAACAGGAATGTACATAGGACGCCTCGGAAACGGTACACACCCTGACGATGGGATCTATGTACTTTTTAAAGAAGTCATGGACAATTCCATTGACGAATACATAATGGGCTGCGGCAAACGTATCATAATCTCCAGCGACAAAGCATCTGTAACTGTACGGGATTACGGAAGAGGCATCCCTCTTGGTAAGCTGGTGGAGTGTGTCTCCCAGATAAATACAGGGGCGAAGTACAACACTGATGTTTTCATGTTCAGCGTTGGGCTGAACGGTATCGGGACCAAGGCCGTGAACGCTCTTTCCGAGAAATTCAAAGTAGTCGCATACCGGGAGGGCGATTATCGTGAGGTTGTTTATTGCCGTGGTGAACTCCTCAGTGATGAGAGTGGAAAATCCTCTAAAAGAAACGGTACACTGGTCGAGTTCACACCCGATAGAGAAATATTCGGTGATTTCACCTTCCGGGAAGAATTTCTTCAGAACAGGTGCCAGCACTACGCTCATCTGAATGCAGGCCTCAGGATTCGACTGAATGGTACGGATTTTATCTCCGAAGATGGCTTGATGGACCTTCTTCGGGATGAAGCTGGAGAATCAGCAATGTATCCTGTTATTTTCTTTAGAGATAAGACTCTTGAATTCGCTCTGACACATACTTGCGATTTCGGTGAACGTTACCTTTCGTTTGCTAACGGTCAGTATACTTCAAGCGGAGGGACTCACCTTTCCGCTTTCAAGGAGGGTATAACCAAAGGCATCAACTCCTACGCGGGGGAAATCTATTCAAGTCAGGATGTGCGAGAAGGTATTATCGCTGCTGTTTCAATTCGCATCAAAGAACCTATTTTTGAATCACAGACCAAGACCAGACTGGGCAATAATGACATAAGAGGCTGGATAGTCAATACGGTCAAAACCGAGCTTGAGAAGCATCTTCACAAAAATCCGGAGAGTGCCTCGATTCTGGTCAATAAAGTTAAGATCAATCAGAAGGTTCGTACCGAACTCTCCGACGTTAAGAAGAAAGCAAAACAGAGAGCCAGGCAGGTTGCCCTGAGGATACCTCATCTGAAGGACTGCAAGATTCACTACGGAGACGATAATAAAAGGGCCGAGGAAACAACGATTTTCCTTACCGAGGGCGCAAGCGCGGCAGGAAGTATCATTTCGAGCCGGGATGTTCAGACACAGGCGGTATTTGCCCTCAAGGGAAAACCTCTTAACTGTTTTGGCAAGAGGCAGGATACCGTCTACAAGAATGAGGAGATCTACAATGTCATGCGCGCTCTTAATATCGAGAACGACCTCGAGGGATTGAGGTACAACAGGATCGTTCTTGCCACCGATGCGGACGTTGATGGCATGCACATAAGATATCTCCTGCTGACTTTGTTTCTTCATTTCTTCGAGGGTCTTGTTCTGGATGAACACCTTTTTATCCTTGAAACACCCCTGTTCCGCGTAAGGAATAAAAAGGAAACAGTTTACTGCTACAGTGAAAAGGAACGACAGAAAGCTGTCAACCGTCTAGGTGAAAAAGCTGAAATAACAAGATTCAAAGGGCTCGGGGAAATATCACCGAAGGAATTCGGGCAGTTCATCGGTAAGAGTATAAAACTGGAACCGGTTCGTATCACAAGGCTGAAAGAGGTTCCCGAAATGCTGGATTTTTATATGGGACGAAACACGCCCGAAAGGCGTGAATTCATCATGGAGAATCTGGTATGAGTGAAACCAGCCTCAGAAGGCTATACAAGCGCTATTTTCTCGAATATGCTTCCTACGTTATCAAGGACAGAGCTATTCCCGACCTTGCGGATGGTTTCAAGCCTGTACAGAGAAGGATTTTATGGTCTCTGTTCCAGATGGATGACGGCAGATTCAGCAAGGTGGCCAATGTAATAGGTCATTGCATGCAGTTCCATCCTCATGGTGACAGATCTATTGGTGACGCACTTGTATCCCTTGCGAACAGGGGATTTTTCATTGAAAGACAGGGTAATTTCGGCAACATTCTTACGGGTGATAGCGCTTCTGCATCAAGATATATTGAATGCAGACTGACGGATCTTGCCCGTGAGACCCTGTTCAATAAACGGATCACCGATTTCGAACCCAGTTACGATGGACGGAATCAAGAGCCGGTCCTGCTGCCCGCCAAGCTTCCTGTTCTGCTTCTCCTCGGAGCGGAGGGTATCGCAGTGGGAATGTCGACCAAGATATTTCCCCATAATTTCCAGGAGGTTCTTAAGGCTCAGATAGCATGTCTGCAGGAGAAGGAATTCCAGCTGTTTCCCGATTTTCCTCAGGGCGGCCGGATTGATGTATCCGATTACACTGACGGCAGGGGAAGGATACGGAACAGGGCAAGGATTGAGAAGGACGGCCACAAAAACCTGATCATAAGGGAACTTCCCTGGGGAACCACGACCGAATCGGTAGTAAACTCCATTGAACTGGCGTCCAATAAGGGCAAGATAAAGATTTCCTCAATCGATGACTATACCACTGATGCAGTCGAGATCAACGTGAGGCTTTCCCGCGGAGTCGGAATAGATGAAGGATTGAAAAGGCTTTTCGCGCATACGGACTGCGAAACTGTAAATTCCTCAAACATTGTTGTCATCCAGGACGGTATCCCTGTTGAAACCACGATCACAGAGATGATCCACTACTGTACCGGCAGGCTGATTGAGATTCTGAAGCTTGAGCTCAGGCTTGAAATCAACGATTACACCGGGAGGCTGCACTGGCTGACACTTGAGCAGATTTTCATTGAGAACAGACTCTACAAGAATATCGAGGAATGCACCTCATGGAATAATGTAAGAGATGCAGTTCTCCAGAGTCTGAAGCCATTTACGGATGAGATCAATCTGGAAGTCACCGAAGAGGATATCGACAAACTTCTTTCATTGAAAATCCGAAGGATCTCAAGATTCGATATAGACAGTCACAAAGAAGAGATGGGTACAGTACGGAAGAAGATGAAGAAAGCGAAATCCAATCTCAGGAATATTGTACCGTTCGCAGTAGATTATCTGGAAAAGCTTCTTGAGAAGTACGGCAAGAACTATCCAAGATTGACCAGTATCGAGGATTTCAGTGATATCGATGTGAAGAAAGTGGC
>CAZUYF010000091.1:0-7976 GCA_964624675.1 uncultured bacterium | reverse complement strand
CCGGAGTATGCTGGATATACGAAGTCAATTTCTGAATGAGTACGGAGCAAGACCCTCGGTAGGATTCGATATACCAGTTTCTCGCGGAAACCCCATCTACTTCAGTTTCGAATCGCTTCCCGAGGGCCCATGCGGTCACCTGGCCACCGATATCATCGATGCCCTGGCAAAAGGTACTGTTACCGGAAGCCTGAGTGCTGAGGGAGATACGATAACTGCCAGGTTCTCCCTTTCGCTGGTCAGGGTTCAATAGCAGGAGTACTCTGCATGTAAATACAGTGTATGCCCGCAGGGGCGTTGTTCTGCAGGATATTATGTGCAATATTCATTTTCCAGTTACGAGACACTGCACTCCTTGAGAACGGGAAATATGCTGATAAATACCCTTTATGAGGGCCATTACAGGGTACTGGAAGAAGACTTTCTTGAACTCACCTGCCGCTTGCAGAGAGAAGGCAAACCGCTTGCTGTTATCTCGGCAGGGACCGGCCAGCTGGGCAGGCTGAGGCAGCTTCTGCTGAGCGACTCCGATAATGGGATCATCGGTGGAATTGAGTTCCTTCCCGGCATAAGGCATCTGGCCCAGAAAATAAGCCCTGTTCCACTCCCGGTGGAAAAGGTGAGCCACTCCGACAGAACCCTCTTTACTCTCAATGCCATGAAGGAAGTAAAAGAGGGTGAACCTCTATTCGACCTCCGGGAGAATTCCGAAACTGCCCATTCGATGGGAACATTTTTCGAGAACCTTTTCGAACACGGGATTACTCCCGAGCTATACGAGATTACATCGATGTCACTGTCCGGAGGACAGTCAAGTACCGAGAACACGGTAGGCAGGATACTGGGCAGCTACGGCCATGAGCGCGGGAAAGGGTACCTGTCCTGCGGGGATATGATACTGGAGCGGGATATTCCAGGCGGAATTCAGGGAACGTATATCTTCTACGGTTTTTACGATCTTAATCCATCCCAGAGGCGATTCCTGAAAAGATTCTGCAGATCTGCCGATGAGGTTTTCTGGTTCAGCCCTGTTTCAGAAAATTCGCAATGGAGCAGTGTTTACCGTCGCACAAAGAGACTGCTTATGGATCTGGGGATCGGTTCCCTTGTCAGGTCTGGAAACAGAAAACAGCTGAACAGCTTTGCCTCTTTCTTCGAGGCACTTGCAAAGCAATCCATGCCGGCCGTTCCCGCGGAAGGTTTTCGAGTAACTGCAGTTTCGGGGGAAATAGGTGCCTGCAGAGCAGCTCTTAAGCGCATCACCAGAATGAATGAAGACGAAGGCACTGAACTAAATCGAATAGCTGTTGTGAGAAGGAAACAGGAAGGGGAAAGCCTTGTCCGCCTCGCTCACCATGAAGGTGTTCCGGTTAATGCACCGATGAAAACAAAGCTGTCCTGTCTCCCTGCGGGAGCATTAGTTCTGAACCTTTTAAAAGCAATCGGTACGGATTTCTACTATGTCCATATTCAGAATCTGCTCGCATCAGGGATTTTCATGGATGAATTTGCCGCTGATCCCCTTGAAATAATTGATGTTGCGGATAGCAGCGGAATCAGGATGGGTCTGCACAGATGGAGGGACTGGTACTCTTCTGTCCCGGGAAAGAACAGACTGGGTTCATTTCTCAGGAAACTGGACACTTTTTTCAGCGGTCTGCCGCAGAAAGCACTTGCACCGGAGTACCTTAAACACCTCAGCAATTTCCTCGAAGAAACCGTCTCGGAGTCTATCCCCCGCCCCATCAGAGATTCTCTTTTTGATCCGCGCAGTTTCATGTTCTCCAGGGAAATTTCCCTGACTCAGTTCAGCGATGCTCTGAGGCTTCATTATCAGGCCTGCGATATCGTACTCAGGGAGCCGGACCCGGATGGTTTCCGGGTTCTAACAATAGAGAAGGTAAGAGGCAGCCTCTTTGACAGTGTTCTGCTTATGGATATGGAGGAGGGGATCTACCCGGGTTCCCCCGATGATGATCCGAGGCTAAGTGAAGAACTTCGCGTTAAGCTTCAGATGACTCTGAAGACTGAAAGGGAAACAGAGGATGGTTTTCTTCTGCGGCAGGCAGGGGAAGCCGCGGGGAGCAGCCTGGATATTATCTTCAGACAGACTGATAATGAAGGAGCCGAGGTATCTCCGTCCCCGTTTATAGCAAACCTTGTGCATCCTGATAATAGCCTGCCCGGGAAGTCTGCCTGGTTCGTAACAGAGTCCTCTTCTCCCCTCGCTCAGATGACCGGGGGGCTGCATCCCGGCCAGAAGAGAGTTCTTGCCGCAAGCATGGGGAATTGTCCGCCCGATCCTGTTTTTACACGAGCATATACCGCGGAATGCTCAAGAATGGATTACGAGGGCTTTGACTGTTATGATGGTATAATCGCTTCCTCTCCGGTAACGCTGAAAAGGATCAGTCCCACCTTGCTTGAGGGCTACATGCGGTGCCCCTTTGCCCTGCTTATGTCTTCAAAGGGGTGGGCTGTCAGCAGGACCGCATTAACGGAGATAGGCACTTCCCCTGACCCGATGACAAAAGGTCTGGTAATCCATGCGGCTATTGAGAAGATAGTTAAGGAGCACGGGTTCACCCCGGCTTCAGGACAGGTCGATGCTATTCTCAGAGAACAGGTCTCTGATCATTCTCTCGGGGGAAGACTGGGGTCAGAACTCTTTGTGGACATTTTCATTGAAAAGCAGAAACAGATAATACTGTCCAGTCTATCTCAGCTGGCACTGAATGACTGGAGATATATAGGTAGCGAAGTTTATTTCGAAGGCTGCCTTGGTGATATGCCTATAGGTGGAAGAATAGACCTTATACTGGAGGACGACAGGACGAAACTTGTTCTCCTTGATCTGAAAACGGGAGCTCTGCCACCAAAAACCGGCACGAGGAATGGAATGAATTTCCAGCTGCCCTTCTACTATCAGCTGGCGAAGCAGAATTATCCGGATAAGGACATTTCTACAGTAGCTTATGCGTCTGTTTCGGATAGAAATCCTGGAAAACTGGTCAGCTTCAGCGGCGATGAGATGGCTGACTTAATGAAACCCGTTACGGTCAATGCCCGGAAAATAGTATCGATGATTCGCGAGGGATTATTCCCTCCAATTCCCACAGTAAGCTGCGATTACTGTGCCTGCAGTGGAGTATGCCGGATAAGCCCATACGCAAGAATCAGGGAAAAAACGAAGTCGGACAACAGAATGGAAGTATTCAGGGAGATAATGCTGAAGAAATGAAAACGGAAATTTTGCCAGGGGATCAGCGCTCGAGAGACGCTATCCTTCGGGAGACCAGAAGAAATGTATTCGTTCAGGCCAGTGCTGGAACGGGAAAGACAACCCTCATGGTAGACAGGGTTGTTGAGCTTGTGAAGAAGGGAATCCCGCTTGAGCGAATCGCCCTGGTTACCTTCACCAGACCAGCCGCCGCAGAACTGCGAATGCGGGTAAGGAACAGACTGACCGAGGAGAAGGGTAACGGGAAGTGTCTTCAAGCCCTGAAGACCGTTTCGGTTTCCTGGATATCAACCATACACAGGTTCGCCTCCAGAATTCTGAGGGAGTACTTCAATCTGACCGGAGTTGACCCCGCATTCATCACCACTGAAGGTCATTATGATCCTGCAGAGATCAATCGGGAATGGGACAGATGGCTGCTTGGTCTGCAGGATCTCCCTCACAGGGAAATTCTCGAAATGACCGGAACCGGCCTGCAGAGGGAAATAGCCCTTGGGATAGAGAAACGAAGATGGCTTGAAGCGCTTAGCAGTATCGGCGGAACGGCAGCTGAGTTAACCGTACTTGATGAATTCATTGCAACACATGGAACCGCCGTTGAGGAAACACTTGATGAATGTAACAACTCAAAGGATACATTGTTCAAAAAGGCAAAGCAGTTCCTCGTAGAACTGGATGAACTTCGCCGGAGATTGCCTGAAATCAGTTACGAAGAGCTTATGAGATCCCATCCTTCACTGAACCTCCGCGGTGGAAGCAAAAAGAACTGGGAGGATTTCAATCACACTAAGGAGATCCTCAAAGCTGCCATCAAGCGGTTCGGGAAGATCCTGCCGGTTATCCGGTCGGGTAGGATGACAGAATTGACATGGAATTTTGCGTACGGATTCGCAGGAGAACTCCGCAGAAAATGGGATGGAGACAGAAGCCGGTTATCTTACGACGACCTGCTGTACATTACCTGGAAAGCCATAGCCGGCAATGGTATGCTTGCGAGATCGCTTTCGGAGAAATTCGACCACATTCTTATTGATGAATTCCAGGATACCAGTTCGGATCAGGTCAGGCTCTTCGCTGCATTCCTTCAGCAGGCGGGGAGCCTTCCTGAAGGGTGCGTTACCATTGTGGCTGATGACAAGCAGTCCATCTACGGCTGGAGAAACGCAGACATAGAGACTTACCGTACTTTCAGGAACCATCTTGAAGAGGGGGGTGCCCTCTCCGAAACCATTAATACCAATTTCAGAAGCAGCAGAGCGATCATCAGGTTCATAAACGCTTTCGGATCAGTACTATTTTCGGATCAGACTCCGGAAGAACAGCCCTTCAGCTGCAGATACTCCCCGATCGAACCCCGCCCCGGAGCCCCCGAGGGGGGCCCTGTACGAGTCGTGGTTCTTCCGGATATCCCGGAAGAGTACAAAGCCAGATACAGCGCAGGCGCATACAGCGCACTCCTTCAGGCTCAGTGGTACGTGGATTATCTGAAAAATGGTTTCAGAGACGGGAAAAAACCCGGGGATTACGCCCTGCTATTCAGGTCAGGAACCCACATTCATTACTTCATCGATGCCTTTGAAAGGGAGAATATCCCGTATTATGTAAACTCATCAAGAGATTTCTTCAGCCGTCCTGAAATAACCGATCTGCGGGAAATTGTGAGATGTATCCTGTATCCTGTGGACAGGATGGCATGGGTGCATACACTCCGGTCTCTCTTCTTCGGGATTTCGGACAATGTGATCAACAGAGCAATTGGATCGGGAACCACCGGGTTTTCTGAAGAAGCCGATGGGTGCCCTCTGGAAGTTACGAAAGTCAACTTGCAGCTTAGAAAACTCAGGCAGTCCATACTGATCCTGCCGCTTAAAGATTTTCTTTTCGAACTCTTCTTTCAGACTGAGATGACGGCCGTTGTGGCAGCTGCCGGATACCAGGTGGCAAGAAGAATGGGAAACCTTCAGTTTCTTCTTGATCGAGTCTTTGCAGGGGAGATAAATACACCCGCAGATCTGCTGACTGTTCTTGACAGGGATCTGGCTCCCAAAAGACAGGAGGAACCCTCATCTGTCCCCGCTGAGGGAGGAGCTGTTACCGTTACCACCATTCACAGAGCAAAGGGTCTGGCGTGGAAGAATGTTGCACTGGCAGCTCCCTCTGCAGGTTCAGGTAAGGGTACCAGAGAGAGGGTAATTTCGTACGATCATGAAAAGAAAGCAGCCTTCAATCTCGGCATACCCCTGGGAGAGTCGGGTAAGTACACAATGAGATCAGCCTACTGGCCTGAAATAGTAGAGATAGTCAATGCCAGGGAGAAAGCTGAGTTCAGAAGGCTCCTCTATGTAGCCGTAACAAGGCCGAGAGATTCCCTTGTTGTTTTTGCAAAATCACCACCTGTGCAGAAAAATTCACCCGGAGAGATCCTCTGGGATAATCTCCAGTCAGCAGTCCAATCCGACCCCGGGTGCATGAGTATGGAAATCCTACCGGCAGATGTATCGAACCATACCTCAACCCTGCGGCCTCCTGTGGAAATATGTGATGAATACATTGAAAACGATGACAGAGTCCTGTTCGAGATCGATCCGAAGCCTGAAAACTGGCAGCCTGGCGGGGCGGCGATCGGCGACTGTGTCCATGCGGTAATGGAGAAGATTGATTTCAGCGCCCCGGAACAGTGGTTCCTGGATAACGATGTTTTCCTCCGCAGGGTATATGAGGACGATTTTGAAGAGATAAGAGAGCTATCCCTCAATTTTTTCAGGATGAAACTGCCATTCGATCTCGAGAAAATGGAAATACTTGGAAGGGAATACTCCTATACCGTAGAAACATCCGGAGGAATCAGGAAACGATACGTTGATCTTCTCCTTAGAGACAGCGGAAAACTCGTGGTTGTTGATTACAAGACGGACAGTTTCAGCGGATCTTCTCTGGAGCAGGTTGCACAGGGTTACATAGAGAAGCAGCAGTATTACATTCGGGACATTTCAGAGATCTTCGGAGCGCAGGTCTGTGGATATCTTGTATTTCTGAGGGCGGGAGTACATTACGAATCCCGCCCCTGACTAAATCAATTACAGTGAACAGAAAGCGGTAGTGCTTACCCAGCCGTCAGTAAGCCCTTCAAATACACCTGTATCAGGGTCCGTCACCCAGAGGGATCCCTCCCAGATTGTGTACACAAGGCCATCGGTAACAGCCATTTCCCGTACACCTTCGTATCCGCCGCCAAGGTCGGTGTAATCTCCCGTGTACGGGTCCACATCGTAGAGATTATCTCCCTGAACTACGAAAAGGGCGCTGGAGCTTCCAGCCACCGCTGTAGTGCCGGCATAGGATGAGGGAAGTTCGGTGAAGTCTCCTGTGTTCGGATCCGTCCTGTAGAGAACGTCGTTCTGAATAATCATAAGAGCTCCGCCTGCCCATGCGAGGAACTGAGTTCCTTCGTAATCACCTGGAATGCTTGCCCAGTCTCCATTTGAGGGATCTACTTCGTAAATGATGCCTCCCTGGCAGCCGTACAGTGTGCTCGAGCTTGCAGTCAGGGCGTGTGCACCCTCCCATGTTGAAGAAAGTGATTCCCATTCACCATTGTCCGGGTCTGCTATGTACAGAACGTCCCCCTGAATAACGTAAAGGTAACCCTGGCACGAAGTCAGCAGTTCTGCGCCCGTCCAGGATGACGAGAGTGATTCCCAATCACCATCATAAGGATCCACAGCGTACAGATTGTCTCCATCTACAGCGTAAAGCCAACCGGCGCCGGCAGTACCGGCTGCTGCAAGCAGCAACGTAACTGTAAGGATAAATATTCTCATTCGATCTCCTCTCTTGAAGTGTATGTGAATAAATTCATTAATGAACAGCAACCGTTTAAATACCTTCCCAGCCATCGATCATGGCCAGCATCCACCAGACTGCCCGGCCTTTCTGCCTGCAGCTTTCGAACGTTGTATGTCCGGCCTCGTCCCCGTTGAATTCTTCATGCTCCAGCGGGATTTCGCTCCCTGAATACGAGTACGTGTTCTGTTCCCACTGGGAAGTTGAAGTATTGTACCACCAGGCATCAAGGTCGGCAAAGTCGAAGAGTATCTTACTGTTGTTTTCACAGAAATCTCTTACCTGCTGGTTGCGAAGATATCTGTTGTAACCCTCGCTGCCCGTACTCTGAGCGTTGCCTGTCATGTATACAAAAGTAACGCCTGAATATTCATTTTCAAGAACGGACATGGAGTCGATGTAAGCCTGCACCTGATCTTCACTGTAGTACTCCATCTGACCGCACCAGCACCACATGCAGACATTGATCGTCGGGTTGTCTGTGAGTACATCCCTGGTCATGTTCATCCCACCCGCGGTTTCCCAGAAAAGATCCGGAGAGATATACGTATCACCCTCCTGCCCATCAAAGATGCATAGTGCGCCCGTAACGTCCGGCAGCCAGGAACTCCCTATCTCCACATCGTACGAGGAGTCATCCGATTCTATCAGATCAAGGCCTGTCGTGAGCTGTCCGCCATGAGATGTGTGCGCGTAGTGCATTCGGATATTCACCTGAACACTGTCTATCCACGAATCCGGAATTTCATTGAGATCGGCGCAGGAATGGTCTATCTGCCCTGCGAAACCGCTTCCGCCTGAACCGCCGCCCCCGGGGCCGGTTGCGTCACTGCCTGAGCAGGTGGCCGTCAGAAGGATTACAACAAGTGCCGCAGGGATACCAAGTATCCTT
>CAZUYF010000090.1:0-8070 GCA_964624675.1 uncultured bacterium | reverse complement strand
GCAGAGGATATCGGAACTCTTGGAAACAGGATATTTCATGTACATGTTGAGGGGATGAATCGTTCCGAACACATACACCTGATACCCGGGCAGGGTGATATGGTGTGGCAGGATCTGTTTCAAGGTCTTGCTCAAGCAGGTTACGAAGGACCTCTGATCATCGATCTCTTTGATATGCCTGCTGACTGGAGAGGATATCTGCGACGGGCGAATATTGCCCTGAATACCAGAATAAACTATTATAGCCGCCATCAGGCATTCTGATATAAAAAAGGAGTATTTTGAGGAACATCGCGCTTGGTGTAGGGCTTACTTCAGCCTGTACATTCTCATGCAGACATTGTTATTCCGGTGGAGGAAAGAACCCTGTAGAAATGGACAGGGATACGCTGTTCCGATTTCTCTCCGCATGCAGCGTGGAATCCATCAATCTCGGTACCGGTGAATCTTATCTCTACCCAGGTTTTCACAATATTCTTGACGAGTTATTCAGAACAGGAATCCCTGTCGCCCTTACTACAGCCGGACCCAGTATTGATGTCATGTCGGATGACGAGATAAAACAACTCCATGATGTGGATTTCTCTCTGGACTTTCCACAGAAAGGTCTGCACGACACATGGAGGGCTGAAGGTGCGTTCGATATGGTGCGGAGAGGAATTGAACGGTGCAGATCACTTGGTGTCACCGCTTCCGTTGCCATGTGTCTTATGAAGCAGAACGCATCCCGGATGGAGGAAATGTGCTCCCTCTGCAGGAACCTTGGAGTATCACTCCGGGTGAATGCATACAAGGCCATCAAAGGAAAAGAATATGAGCCTGACTATCATTCCTTCTGGCAGGCCATACAGATCCTTTTTCTTGAAGCTGAGGCTATTGCCTGCTCCGAGCCGGTGATAAACGCGGCGCTGGCGGCAGGAAACGGATCGAATAATTTCTCTATAAAGGGCAGCCCATGCGGTGTATCTTCCCTACGGCTGAAACCGGGCGGAGAGATAATGCCATGTGTATACTGGGATCACAGCCCTGTTACCATGGAGAATTTCCTGTCCGGAGAAATGAACCTTCCATCAGGATGCGAGCTTCCCCGGCCGGATTTCTGTGACGGCTGCGACTGGTTTGATGTGTGCCGCGGAGGCTGTTCCGGGCGACGGCTCTATACGGGGAAATCCAAACCGGATATCTACTGCTTCATGAAAGAGGGACGTTCTGTACCGGAACTCGCCCGGAAACCTGCCCTAGCTGGAGGTGATTACATACACGCCTCTTACCTCTGTACAGTAATAGCGGAATTCAGGGAATGAGCAACGGATCAACGTTTCTGCACACCTATGAGGTGAGAGGCGAAAAGGTTTACTTTCATTCACTAACACTTGAACTGTACAACTCACCGCAGGAATGTCCCACTCCTGCGGAGGAGCAGGAACTGCTCGCATCGTACCGTAGAAAAGCCGGTGAGAACAGCGGCATTATAATGGGCTGCATGTTCCTGACAACACGGTGCGCACGAAGCTGCGGGTACTGTTTTCTGCAGGGGGTTGGGCAGGGTGATATGACACCGGGTGAGATCGATGCAGGACTCGAGCTGCTGGGAAGGGGACCGGCTGATCTTCTGCTGTACGGGGGAGAGCCATTTCTGAGGCCTGATCTTGTTCTTCATGCGATCCGCCGGGCTCGAAGCAGCGGCGCGGAGATAAACCTGTCCGCCGCTACAGGAGGTGTCCATGTAGATCCCTCGCTTGCCGGTGAACTGGCTTCCGAAAACACATTCATAATTGTTTCCATTGATGGACCTCCCGCCGTGCACAACAGCGCAAGACCACTTATCAGCGGAAGAAATTCATTCGAAAAAGCTGAGGAAGCTTTCCATGTGTTCAGGAATGCGGGATGCAGAGTGGGCATATCCGTTACAGTCACAGAAAGAAACATCAAAACGGTCAGGGAGGATTTCCTCTGGCTCATGGAGTATTTCGAGCCGGATGACATGGGACTGAATCCCTGGCTGCACCCCTTCGCCGGCGGCAGGATAAATCCGCTGCAGGCCACAGGTCCGGGCATTCTCGAAACCGTGGTCTCCTGCATGGAAACAGCTATTGAACGGGGAATGTATATAGAGCAGCTCGCCAGAAGGGTAAGACCTTTCGTCAGACGGACTCCCAGGCTCAAGGATTGTGCTTCAGCCGGAGGCAGGCTGGTACAGATACCGGGAGGAATTGCGGGTACCTGTGACTGCATGACCGTCTGCGGTGATCATGGTGTCAACCTGAAAGACACCGATGATATAAGGGATCTTCTTACCGACTTCAGGGATCTGTCTCCTGTGAATTTTCCAGACTGCATTGCCTGTCCTGCCCTTGCTCTGTGCGGGGGGGGATGCAGATACGATGCGTACCATTCATCCGGAGTATTGGAAGGGTCCCGATCCGAAAGGTGTTCCTTCGAGAGGGAATTCCTCAGATGGATGATAGAAAGATCGGTTATGCATGGCAGGGAGTCACTCGTTCCGGCAGGCGGTTTTGATACCGGTGCCATGCCTATGCCTGTTGGAACCATGATCGGTGAAGAGCAGAGTGTGGACAGTTGATCTGGAAACACGGCGGCACCTGGTTTGATTCCGTAACGTTGCAGATCTCCGTGGGAGTACCGCTGGAGGATCGCAATGCAGTTGTTCCGCCAGTACCTCAAGCCGAAGTAAAAGCAATCCAGGCTGTAGTAACCAGACGATGCAACCTCTCGTGCAGTTACTGCAACGTGAAGCTGTCGGGGGATTCTCCCGATGATATGACCTTCGAAACCGCTGACCGTATGATAAGGGCCGCAAAGGATGCCCCACCGGGCAGGCTGGTGATGGTCACCGGCGGAGAGCCTCTCCTTGTCCCCGAAATGACTTTTTATATTCTAAAGAATGTTGATCCGCCGAAAGTTCTCTTTACAAATGCCACACTGGTAACGAAGGAGATCGCTTCGGAGTTGAAACGGATGGGAGTTTCCCCAGTTGTTTCGCTGGACGGCATGGAAAGTGCTCACAATTCACAGCGATGCGGTTCCTGGACAGAAGCAGCGGAAGGTCTGGATTTTCTCAGGGAAGCCGATGTACAATGCGGAATATCAACCGTGGTCGGTCATCACAACTGGCAGAGCATCTCCTCCGGAATGGAACAGATGTACGAGAGATTCATGCCGGTCAGTATGGGGTTCAATATTCTTCACTGGACGCATGAGAACTTTGATCCTATTTCGGCTGAAGCATACACTGATGCGATCGGCAAAGTGTTCGATACTGCTCTGAAGCACGGGATCTTCGTGGATCAGATCGCACGGAGAATAGACCCGATCATCAGCGGTGTGTACAGGCACAGGGACTGCGCCTCTATGGGAGGCAAAATCGTATTTCATCCCGACGGCAGAACATCGAACTGCATCAGCGGAAGATCATCGGAGGACTGGTCGGACAGAATTCCTGCGGTGATGGACTACTGTTCACAGTGCTTTGCTGCGGGGATCTGCGGCGGAGGCTGTGCCTGGGACGGTATTCATCTCGGAGGTGACGGGAAACCGGATCCCCGGCACTGCATGTGGGTCAAGCACATACTGTATCGTTTTCTGGAGGATGTGGAAAAGCACTTCCCTGATGGCTCTGTTTCCCGCAGGGAATTGAAGAAGAAGTACGGCATGCTGGTAACAAGAGGAAGCTCCCCCCTGACCGGGTCCATAGGTCATCGAGCATGACAGATACCGCACACTGGAACCCCGGGCATGCCAGGGAATACACGGCAAACAGAGTGTATTCGGCTGCAGATGGATACATACTGGAAGAACTGAGGAAGATATCACCTGATACCGTTGTTGAAATCGGTTGCGGACCTGGTATTATTGCAGGGAGATCGTTTTTCATAGAGAAATACATCTGCACGGACATTACCATCGAGTTTCTCAGAGCGACTTCAAAGGCCAGACCGTCCTGTGTCTACCTCAACTGCCGGGCGGAAACCCTTCCGTTCCGTAACGCTGCGGCGGATTGCGTGGTGGCCATGGCTGTGCTTCATCATCTATCGAAAGATGCTCTCCGGTTCTCACTGAGTGAGATACATAGAATCCTGAAACCGAACGGTATCTTTCTTCTACTGGAAGACTGGTGTTTCGAAAAGGGAATCACCGGGTTTGAGGAGGAAGCCAGAAGGTTCCGGTTCAGAAACGGTTCTGATGAAAACCATCTGACTGCGGACAACTGGCTGCGGGAGATTCGGGCAGCCGGTTTCTCCTGCGGTGATCCTGTCTGGACGCAGAGACCATTTCATACATCCGCTCCGCATATCCTCAAGTGGCCCGAAGCGGAAAGAAAAGTGAGAATGATGGCTCTTGAATCGATAAGGCAGTAATGAGAGTTCTGCTGGTTCAGACCTGGCTCGGCAGAGAACAGCATCCGGTTCTTCCCCTGGGACTTGCCTCAGTCGCGGGTTCACTTGAGAAGCATCAGGTCTGGATAGAGGACCTGAACCTCAGCAGGTCACCCATGGAGAAACTCAGGTCTGCCCTCGCGGAATACAATCCTGACGCTGTGGGATTCAGCCTGAGAAATGCCGACACTACTTCTTTCAATGATCGATACAGTTACATTCCGCGGTGTCTGGAGCAGATCGAGCTCACCTCCCGACTCTGTCCGGATGCTCACATACTCGCAGGAGGAGCAGGTTTCAGCATTTTCGCGGAACAGATCATGGATCAATCTCCCCACATCAACTGCGGCGTAACAGGACACGCTGAACTAATTGCTCCGGAATTGATCAGTCAAAGGGCCAGTGGTCTCTTTCACGGAGAGAAGGGGGACTTCGTTTCTCCGCGCTTCGATCTTCTTTCTTTGTCATCCTACCTTCCTTTCGAACAAAACCTGGCAGTGGGCGTGGAAGTGAACAGGGGATGTGACCGCAGATGCACATACTGCTCATATCCTGCCATATCCGGAAATAGTGTTCAGGAAAGATCCTCAGAACTGATCAGACACGATATCAGGCAGCTTGCCGCGCAGGGCTCCCGCCACTTATTTCTTATAGCTCCCGTTCTGAACAATCGAAAGGCAAGGGGAATGGAGGTGGCCTCATTGGTCGGGTCTCTCAATTCCGGGATTACCTGGGAGGCGTACCATTCTGCACTGGATTTTGACGGTGAATACGCCTCTTTTATCCGCGAATCAGGGTGCACCGCTGTTTCCTTTTCTCCGGACGGAGGAACGGCGGAGCAGATGAAGAGAGTAGGAAAGGATTACGATCCGGTCATGCTCGAATCTGCGATTACCTTCGCTGTTTCCAGTGGGATTGAAGTATCACTGAATATCTTTCCCTGGGATGCCGCTGGAGGCATACACGAGATGATACGGGCCTTTCGTAACGGCGCCCGGTGGGGCAGACTTGCCGGATCAGGGTTGAGAAGGTTAAGATTCAGTCTGATACGGAAGCTTCCAGGGACTCCATTTGCACCTGCTGTTGTCTCTCTGAACGCTAGAATACCGATGAAGGAATTCAACAGGCCTGGAGCGCCCGGAATGGTTGTCTTCCGAGCGATGAAAAGAATGTATGAAAGGAATCTGAATAAGGCATGAAAGTTCTGATACTGGCAGCCGGGACAGGAAGCAGGCTGGGAGCGGGAAAACCGAAGATACTGGTCGAAGTCAGCGGGAAGACCATTCTCAGCCGTCATGCGGATTCTCTGACACGGGCGGGAATTTCAGCGGAAGAAGTCACGGTAGTTACCGGTTACAGATCTGATGATGTGGCAGATTCCTGCAGGACTCTGGGGCTGAAAGACCTTTACAACCCGCAGTGGAACACTCCAGGCACTTTTTCATCTTTTTTCGCGGTACCTCCTTCAGGCGGTTCTCTGCTGATCATACACGGGGATCTGGTATGGGAAGCAGGACTTGCTCTGGGTACCCTTGAAAACCGCGGAGATATAGCTGTACCTGTAGACCCGCGAAACAGAGCCGATGAGGAAGCCATGAAAGCGGAGGTTCGCGGGAGCCGGCTTCTTCGCCTCTCGAAATCTCTGCCTGTTTCCAGATCAGCCGGAGAATCCATGGGCATGTTCTTCGTTCGTCATCACCGGGAAATTCATAGGCTTTCAGAGCGTTTAGCGGATAATCCTTCAGCGAATTTTGATGATGCTGTGAATATTGCTGCAGCTTCCCTCAGAACGGAAGCATGGATCACCGATCAATTCGTCTGGGAAGAGGTAGACACGCCCCGTGACCTCGCAGCAGCCGGGATCAAGTTTTCATGATGCAGCAACCGGAAACATGGGAATCCGTCTGGAAGAATAGAGCCTCACAAAATGGACTTATCCCCAGGGCAGGCAGGCTGCTCGCATCACACGGAGATCTTCAGAAACTTGTTATGGAGATACTGAAGAAAAACTGCAGAATAGCGGGGAATACCCGCATACTTGAGGTAGGATGCGGATCGGGTCCTGTAGCCGGCAGTCTGGAGCGGCTTACTCCGATGGTGTACGGTGTTGATATCTCACGGGCCGCAGCGGAACTGACAAAGAAAGCCGGAGTGTCCGCAGCCGTGACCGATGCCCGTGAACTTCCCTTTAAAGACGGAAGCTTCGATCTTGTGTACAGCACCGGTGTTGTTGACCTGTTTGATGATGCTTCCGCTGCTGCTATCCTCAGGGAGATGGTCAGGGTTACATGTTCGGGCGGCTCTGCAGTGATTATTACCGCATGGAAAGGCTGCCGTCTGCATGAGAGCATCAAGAAATACCTGATCAGAAAGGGACGCTGGCGATACGGACCCAAGCGAACCTTCGCTTCACTTGAACCCTTTCTGCAGATAAGCGGAATACGTATCAGGGAGAAGTCAATGGGAGCCCTTTTTCAATTCAGGTTTGTATCGTATCTTTTTGAGGAACATAAGCTGGCAAGGAGGATGTATCACGGTGTTTACCTTTTGCTTTCGATCCTCCTCCGACCGCTGAACCGGCTGCCCGGTGCAGTACTTGTAACCACGGTGGAAAAAGAATGAACCGAATTCCTGATATTCCGGGGCTCAGAACCATCTGTCAGCCGGACGATCTGGATGTCTGCCTGTACAGGAAACTGGTCACCCGTAGATTTTCCATTTATCTGACGGCACTTTTCCTACGCGTGGGAGTGTCTGCAAACTGCGTCTCTCTGATTAAAGGTGTTCTTGCCTGTGCTGGAGCCGCTCTCTTTGCTCCGGGTAAACCTCTCTGTTTCATCGCGGGTGCTTTTCTTCTTCAGCTTTCCTTCGTTCTTGATGCCTGTGACGGAGAGGTGGCCAGATTCACGGGGAGCAGCCGCAGAGCGGGTGGTGAATTCATCGATAAGATCGGGGATGCCGGTTCCAGAGGACTCTTTTACGGCGCCTGGGGATGGGGTGTTTACAACCTGAACGGTGATCTGCGGGCTGTTGCAGCCGGAACGATAATGGCCGGTCTCTGGCTTGTGATCAGGTTCTGCGCGGTGGAGACCCTCCTTGAGAGTTTCTTTAATCACGCAGGGACCAGGGCGTGCCGGAGTGAGCAGGAATCCCTGAAAATGCTGTTTGTCAGAAATTCTAGTCGAGGCAGGATCGAGTACCTGCTTTCCGCTCTGTTTCACCCATGGATGAACATGGCCGCAGCAGCAGCCTTGCTGTCATTCTTTCCAGGCCTTTTCTCAGGTCTTTTCTGGAGCTATTTCATACTCTGGATCATAAACACGATCAGAAAGGTTCGAAGCGGATTCAGGATATCTAACTTTGAAAGACCGACATGATCCGTCTCGTTCTTGATCTTCTCAATTGCCTCCATCTTCTTGGTTCCGCTGTACAGGTAATTCCACTGCCTGGTATTCCGGTGGCCATTCATCCATTGGACAGAGGGATCGCAGTTTCATGCACATATACATCCGTGATCTGTGCTGTGGATACCAGTTTTGTAGTGGATGTTCTGCCTTTGGGAGTGCTGCAGCCCCGTGATCTCTGCCTGTGGAACGGAGAACTCGCTGTTGCAGACTTCGCAGGTGAATCTATCGTCATGATCGATCGGGTGATACCACTTCCGGGCAGCCCG
>CAZUYF010000089.1:0-8098 GCA_964624675.1 uncultured bacterium | reverse complement strand
AATGGTAATACCGGAGGTGAATTGCATGAGTACTGCAAAGATAGCAATCAGCATGAATGAAGATATACTCCATCAACTTGATGATCTTGTTTCACAAGCGGAATTTCCCAGCAGAAGCGGAGCCATTCAAAAGGCAGTTCTCGAAATGCTTGAGAAGAAGTACGGCAATCGTCTTGCGAGGGAATGTGCAAAGCTGGATCCTGAAGAAGAGATGGCTATAGCTGAGGAAGGTATGAATAGTGAGCTTGGATCATGGCCGGAATACTGAGAGGTGATATTCTCTGGGCTGATTTGAATACTGCAATCGGACATGAACAATCCGGGAAAAGACCTGTACTGGTTCTCAGCAATGATGTTTTCAATGACCGCTCGGGCACAGTAATAGCTGTTGCCCTGACCAGCAGAGAACCCAGGGCAGGATTTCCTCTAACCTTTGAGTTGTCAGATGCATCGCTCCCGAAGAAATCATGGATCAAGATCAGCCAGATCAGGACACTGTCGATCAAGCGTATCGGCAAAAAAATCACCAGAATATCTCCAGAGGAACTTACTGCAATTCTTGCTGGTTTGACTGAAATTATAGGTGATTAACAACACTATGCAGCAGAACTGCGATTCCGGGTTCCAATAACAGTATTTTTGCAGTCTGCTGATTTAGAGCTTTACATTGACCGGGCAAATTTACAAGCAGTATAATCAGCTCAATTACAAAATTGTTGTAAAATGGAGCAGCTGAAATGCGCTGTTTAAATGAATACTCACATGGGGCAGGGAGTGGATATCATGAGAAGTTATCGTATTCTGTTCGGTTCTGCAGTGGTCCTGCTTATAGTTCTGTTCGCATGCGGAGACGCCGCTACGCCTGCTGAACTTATCATCGGAACCTGGGATGCCGAACAGATGGGTGAGACCAGGAGTGTCGAGTTCCGATCCGATGGAACCGTTCAGCCTGAGGGTGAGGAGCTGCAGCGGTACACTGTCATCGAGGGGGAATCTACCATGGTGCAGATCAAGGATTTGAACTCCGATGTAGTTTATGTCGAGCTTGAGCTTGTTTTTGACGGGGATAACCAGTGTACTCTCGCAGGCGGGGGGGTAACCGCGGTACTGAATCGGGTTGAGTAAATTCCATCCTGACGCAAGACAGGAGTTCATCAAAGTAAACGAAATAGACTTTAGAGTAACAGTAGAAGGGAACTGACATGTCAGCACAGTACAGCGCACCTCATGAGATGCAGATAGATACGGACAGGACATACAAGTTATCAATCGAAACCGATCGCGGCAAAATTGAGCTGGAACTTTTCCCGGAGTACGCTCCAAAGACCGTTAATAACTTCATCAGTTTGGCAAAGGATGGTTATTACGACGGGATCGTCTTTCACAGGGTTATCCCCAATTTCATGATACAGGGCGGGGATCCCACCGGAACGGGCAGGGGAGGCCCCGGTTACAATTTTGAGGATGAGTTTGCCGGAAACCCTCTGGAGCATGAAACCGGCTCACTCTCCATGGCCAACGCCGGCCCCGGAACCAACGGAAGCCAGTTTTTCATTACTCATTGCCCCCAGACACATCTGAACGGGAAGCACACCGTTTTCGGGAAGGTTACCGAGGGTCAGGATGTGGTGGACGCAATCCGTCAGGGTGATGTGATGATAAAGGTAACCGTTCAGGACTGACGGAGGCTTCCTGATCGAAGATATTCAGCATAACAGAATGTATCTTAATTGTATTAATCGCTGAACGATGAAAAGGGAGGATAAGATGCCTGAAGATATCGTTGATGGACCCGAACCTGCCCCGGAATCTCAAGGTGAACCTCAGGGAGAGCCTCAGGCAGAATCTGTGGAAGAACCGGTCGAAACACCTGCTGAGAATACTGCTGTGGACGATTCCAAACCTGAAATTCATGAGATAAGCTGCACCAACTGCGGCGCGCCCCTCACATACATGGAGGGTGAGGCGGTTATTACCTGCGAGTACTGCGGAACAACAACAATGCTTGCCGGTTACGACAACATTGTAACTGTTGAGTCGCATTTTCTTCTTCCTCCCAAAGTCGGGCGCGATGAAGCCATCGGTATCGCTTCGGGATGGCTGAAGAAGGGTTTCTACAAGTCGAAGGAGCTTCCAAACAAAGTAACCTGGAGAAAGACGGAAGCCAGGGTTCTTCCTTACTGGATAGTCCGGTGTACCGGCAATACCCGCTGGAGCGGTATGCAGAAAGGGACAAAAACTGTCGGCGAGGGCAAAAACAAAGCAACAAAGGAATTCTGGGAGCCCGTTCAAGGGCGTATCACCGAGGATTACACATGGCCTGTATACGCCAGGGAGGACACTTCGGAATTCTGGGGAATTCGGAATATTGAACCTGGTAAGCAGTGCGTATTCCCGGACTGGGGTAAGTTCATCTTCAGGCTTGGAGGTTCGAAAAGAGCCCCTAACAAAAACCTTCTTGAGGGCAAGATGGATTTCTCCATCGATGAGCTGAAGAAAGCCAATATGCATGAGCACATCATCAACGGTCAGATCATTCAGGACAGGGCCGAGACATCCGCCAGAAACATGATAATTGAGCTGCATCAGGTGAAGGCCGAGAGTAAGGCTACAAAGGTCACCGACATAGATACAACCATAGATGTTCAGGGTGTTGATCTAGTTTACCTTCCCATATGGGATCTCGTATACAACTTCAGCGGTAAGGATTACAACGTACTGGTAGATGCAAGCCGCCAGGAAGTGCTTTCAGGTGAGGCGCCTGTAGGTAAATGGGCGAAAGCAACCATCTTCGATATAATCTTCCTGTTGATAGCTGTCATATTTGCCGCTATCGGAGCCATATCAGACGGCGGTGCAGCATGGCCGTGGATTGGGACCGGTGTATTCGGAGGAACTGCTATCGCCTACTCCATCTGGACCGCGACCATGAAGGAGTGAGCTGCTGCAACAGGGCAGGACAGGTTAGTATTATCAGGATTTGCGGGTTAACCTGTTAACCTCATTACTCAGTTCAAACAGATTGCCGATTGGTTTGAAGAACAGTTTCGACGAAACCGAACTGATTGAAAGGATATCATCGGGAATACTCGTAATCGGAGAACCTGTATAGATAACGTACCTGGCATCAGGCCATTTCTTTGAAGCCTGTCTGATAAATTCAATCCCATCAATTCCCGGTAATCTGAGATCGACTATTACAGAGTTTATCAGCTCATTCTTCATCAGATCCAGCGCTTCTTCCGCTGTCTCAACCGAGTAGGTTTTATATCCGCAATCTTCAAAATGGAATTTCAGGCTTACACGGATGGATTCATCGTCATCAATGATCAGTACGCTCATCGGTTCACTTGAATAAGCGTCCGTGCTGTTATTCACATTCTCATACATTATATCTCACTTGGTACGTATTCAAAATCTATCCCGATATCCTGCTTGTGTTCAATACTGTAGATCTCTTCCTCTATGAAAACGTTCACAATTCTCGGCGATAACTGTGTCCCGCTTATATTTTTCAGTTCTAAAAGCGCTGTCTCTGTACTCATGGCGTCTCTGTACGGCCTGTCAGATGTTAGAGCATCGTATACATCGGCAACGGAAAGTATTTCCGATTCAAGAAGCAGATCCATTTCCTCTTTCATTTCGGGGTAGCCATTTCCATCGTACCATATGTGGTGATTGCTGATAAGTGGAAGAATCGGCTTGAAATACTCAACATTCTGAAGGATCTGCTCACCTATCTTAATATGCTCCTTTATTTTGTCATATTCCTCTGTTGAGAGCTTCCCCGGTTTATTCAGGATTGCCCGTGCAACACCTATTTTACCTATATCGTGCAAGAGGCATCCAAGCCTCAGTACCTGAAGGCTGTGCTTATCAAGTCCAAGCATTTTTCCGATTGCAACGCTGTATTCACTTACCCGGAGCGAATGTCCCCTGGTATACGGGTCCTTAGCTTCGATAGTCTGGGTTAGTATTACTACAGTATTGTATATGGCTCTGGCCAGGGCAGTGTTGGTTATTTCCAGTTCCTCGGTCCGTTCCTGCACCAGGGTTTCAAGATGTTCTTGGTACATAAGGTTCTGTTTTATGAGCTGGGATTTCTCAATGGTTTCTTCCACTCTGTGAAGCAGCCCAGCCATGTCCATAACCGGTTTGGTCATGTAATCCCACGCGCCTATGCGGAGGGATTTTATTGCATCTTCAAGAACATCTGTTCCGGATATGACTATGGATGGGATATTCCTGCCTGAGTTCTTTATATGCTTGATCACATCATGCCCGCTCACTTCAGGCATTCTCAGATCGACAAGTACGCATTGCGGCTCTTCGCGGTCGAACAGCTCAATTCCGTGCCGACCATTTTCCGCGAGGAGAACCTCATAACCGCTGTCTTCAAGGTATAGCTTAAAGCTGGTTCTAATGGCTTCCTCATCGTCTATTACCAGTATTAATCCTTTATGACTCATCTGAACCTATGGGCAATCTGATGATGAATCTTGTATGTCTTCCCGGTACGGATTTCACTTCCAGTTCTCCGCCATGACCCTCTGTGATAATGAAGTATGAAACGGAAAGCCCGAGCCCGGTTCCTAATCCTACCTCCTTTGTTGTATAGAAGGGTTCGAAGATCCGTTTTCGGATATCCGCAGGAATTCCGGGACCATTGTCCTGTATTTCAATGACCACATAATCGTCTTCAGCAGTTATTTTAAGAATGAAACGTGGCTTTTTGGGTTTGCCTGTTCTGGATTTTGAATTCCACATTGCTTCAGTTCCGTTACGAAGGATATTGAGAAATACCTGTTGAATCTTGCTTCTCTCGCAGAGGATCATCGGCACTGACTTTTCGTATTCCCTCTTGATCTCTATATGCCTGAAATCGTACTTCTTTTTCAGATCGTAATCATTCTGGGCAAGCTCTACAGTTTTATCCAGGATCTCCGCTACATCGAAGAAAGAGGGTTTTGATTCACTCTTCCTTGCGAAACTCAGCATATTCTGTACTATTGTGGCAGCTCTTTTGCCTGAATCATGGATCAGTCGCAGTTGATGAAGAATACTCCTCTTTTCGAGGAAACTCCTGATTGTGTCCATTGTTGTTCCAACTTCAGCAGCAATCCTGTCATTGTCAGGCAGATCGTCCGTTAGTCTTCTGAGAATGACCTCTGCATTCTGCATCATTCCAGCAAGAGGGTTGTTAATTTCATGAGCCATACCGGCGGCAAGTCCGCCAACGGATAGCATTTTCTCCGACTGTATCATCATTTCCTCAAGACGGACCCGTTCCGTAACATCATCAATCCTGAGAACAGCACCCTCAACATCGTTAGCTATAAGAGGATATACAGTCAGGTCCTCATATCGGTTTTCATCTTCAGAGGAAGTAATCTGCCTGGCTTTGAACTTCACTTTCCTTGTGGAAATACTTTCAGAGATCAAAGAAGAATAGTCGCTCAGCCATGGGATCACATCGCTAAGTTTCCTGCCGAATGCCTCCCCGGCATTTAAACCATATCTGTTTTCAGCTTCTGAATTCCATAGAGTTATTTTACTTTTTGTGCTTACTCCTATAAGAACACTGGGCATCGAATCGATGATATTTGCCAGGTAATTCCTGAGATGATTGAGTTCAAGTTCTGCTTGCTTGCGATCTGCAATGTCTCTTACAGTAGCCTGAAGGAAAGTATTATCATCCATTTCAATCTGCGTCAGGAGTACCGTTGCAGGGAAGTCTTCTCCCGACAATCTTCGGTGGGTCCATTCAAAGAAGTTGGATCCTTCCCTCATGGCTATACCTATCATTTGTTTTGATTTATCAGATGACAGCTGACCATCCAGCTGATATCTGGGTGAGAGGTTCCATGGTCCCATGGTGGTGAATTCCTCTTCGGATGATACACAGAACATTCCCAGTATCGCTGGATTTCCTGATGTGAATTTCCATGAAGGGGGTGCAAGCGTCATTATTGCATCATGGGAGGAATCGAAAAGTTTGCGGTATCTTTCCTCCGACTTGATAAGTTGTGCTTCTGCATCGAGCTTACCCATGGCGAAAGCTATATCATCCGTTACTTCCTGAAGAAGAGCACCCTCTTCCGCATCAATTACAGTATCATTTGAAAGGGCGACAAACAGAATGCCGACTGTCCTTTTCTCAGATTGCATTGGAGCGACAAATGTCGGATAGAAATCTTTCCCGTGTTTACCAAGATGTTTGCAGCCTGCGCATTGATCGGGGTCATTCATGATAACATATTTCCCGGTTTTAACGGCCTCCGCGACACATTCGGGAAAAGGATCTGAAGCCAGTTCGTCTTTGAGGTAGCTTTTTGTTCCAGCCTGAAAAATTCTTCCGATTGTTTGCTCATCATCCAGCAGCATTATGGTGCAGTCCTGATATGATCTTGTTTCTATCAGAGTTTCGCATGCATTCTGCAGAAGACCTTCCAGCCCGGTCTCCTGAACGATCAGCTGATTGACATTCCTGATTGCAAGAAGAAGCGAGTTGAGATCCTTTACCCGCTGTGATGCATTTCTCTGTTCCGTGACGTCAAGCATGATACCATTGAAAAGGATGACATCGTTAAGAAGAGTCGGTTTTGAAATGCCTCTGACATGTATCAGATCCCCTGCAGATGTGAGAAACGGAGTCTCAAAATTCCAGTTTTCAACTGCTGTAACAGCTTCATCGATAGAAGAATAGAAACCATCCTTATCTTTTTTGGAGGGTATTCCCTGCACAAAACTCTCAAAAAGGTTCTCTGTATCCTCCGGGATACCGAAAATATTTTCAAGGTTCCCGCTGATGAAATCCATACCGTATTCCCCTGATTTACGGATATAGAACTGGAATATTATACCGGGGATATTCCGAGCCGCTTCGCCAAGCTGATGTTCGCTCTGAAAAAGTTCATCTTCCGCTTTTTTCTGATCGGTTATATCCTGCTGGATAGCGAATATCTCCACGGGGTTGTTATGGTCATCCATGCTGACAATTTCAGGTTCCGGAGCGGCGATCCAGCGTATCTCACCGTCAGGCCTGATAATTCTGAAGATCAGAGCTTTTGACCCGCGCCCTTTGAAAGCGTTTTCTGCAGCTTTTCTTACATCATTGATGTCGTCAGGATGCGTGTAAGCATCTATAAAATCGTTGACATCCGAGTATTCTTTCTGCTCTGGAATGGAATATATCCGGCATAGTTCCGTGGACAGTGTCACTTTCCCGGTCTGAAAATTCCACTTCCAGCTTCCCACATCCGCCAGCGTCTGGATCTTCCTCAATTCGGTCTCGTTCTTTCTCAGTCTGTCTTCATTTCGTTTGTTCTCGACCGTTTCCAGAAGAAGATCGGAGAAGCGGCTCTGGAGTGCTTCGTAACTGTCAGACTTTGGAATACCCTCACAACCGAAGGTGTCCAGATAGGATTCAGCGATATTCTTAACATCAGGCAGATAGTCTTCCGGGATTGAAAGATGCCAGAAACAGGAAGATGCCGGTGATGAATTGAAGGATTCACCAGGTGTTACAATAACTCCTCTGGGCTTGGCCGGATAAGCACGTAGAAAAGTAAGAGCCTTCTCAACTGTTTCAGCATAGAGAACTATGGTTGAAGAAGGAAGTACTTCTTTGAATGTATTAATTGACTTGAAGCCTTCAGGTGTACGCACTGCAAGACTGAATAGTTGAATATCCATATCATCACTCCATTCAGGCCTTAAGAATGCACATTGAAACGACTTTTGACAATTGTATCCTGCGTCCGCTGAATATCAGCAAGTTAAGAAGTTTAAATTCTAATCGTTGCTTTACTTGAATGCAAGACGGTAAAGTCTGGGGTAGTCTTCGGGGGAAATATCCCATGCGACTATTCCATGTTCGTTTATTCCTATATGTATCATGGCTGTATCAGGGAACGCACTCAGCGTAACCTGCCTGATTATCTCACCATTCGGTGAAAATACGTCCCAGAACAGCTTCTCTGTTGTACCGCGCTGTGCCCAGATGTTGCCTGTGGAATCGACTCCGAGACACTCCACCTGCGGAATGTACTCGGGAAGTTCTCCACGTATCTGCTGGCCAGTACCGTTTTCATCCTGC
>CAZUYF010000088.1:0-8125 GCA_964624675.1 uncultured bacterium | reverse complement strand
CAAAATCGCTGTCCCATGCCTCCCTTGAAAACCATACCTGTTTAATGGAATAATCCCCGTCATCCGTCCGGCTGGCGTACAGTATTCTGCGCGCGTCAGCTGGACAGAAGGGCTGAAAATCGTCATTCGGGTGTCTGCTAATATTGCGTGGTTCACCACCCTGTGAAGGTACGACAAATATCTCTTCTTTGTGTGCAAGGACAGGCACACTGAACGCAAGCCACCTGCCATCGGGGGACCAGGAATGGTGAATAATGTCCGGAGTATCACAGACTGTTATATCGTACCCTGTTATTACGTTGAACACGTGCAGCCTGGAATTCCGGTCAAGATAGGATATCCGTTCTCCATCGGGAGCCCATTCGGGTTTGTATGCTACATCAGAACCGGTAGCAAGGATGTCGGTTTCCGGAAAGGTGGAATTCGCCAGCAGGGAATCACTATTCTCTGCAAAACTTCGAGCCAGCTGAACTTCCCCGTTATGTTCAAGACTGAACACAAGTGTCATGCCGTCAGGGCTCCAGACAGGATCTCTTGCTCTCGGGGCACCTGAGTAGATCTGCACGATATTCTCTATGCTGCCATCCTCAATAGTCCCCGCGAAAAGGTCGCCGGTTCCCACTAAAGCGATCTGTGTGCCTGAGGAATCTATGTCGAAACAATCGGTTACAAAACCAACCGACTCTCCATACTCAAGCGGAAAGGGAAAATCCGATCCCGGAACCAGTTGAACTTCGGTAACCGACCAATCGGGAACGTTCAGAGAATAGAGCCCGCCGTTGAATTCAAAAACGACGGTTCTACCGGTAGAGTTAATAGCAGGAAATGTTATATCCCCATCGGTCAGGAACGTTCTCTGCCGGGGCTCTCCCCCCGCCTGTACGCTCCATAATGCGGCATGCCCCTCCGAATCCTCCCGGACAAATAGTATTTCATCGTTCAGCGCTGAATACATGGGCCACCTGGAATCAAGCTCCGAAGCATCCAGCAGCTCCCAATCGGTTCCGGAACCTGTCCATATCTTTCTGGAGGCGGAACCGCTGTAGTGCTTCCGCCACCAGCTGGTAAACCCTCTCTCGATCGCCATGCCGCCTGGCAGCAGGCAGATATTCCCGGTTTCAACCCTGGCAACAGGAGATGGAGTTCCGCCGTTTACAGGAACGGAGTACACCCATGAGCTTCCCCCCTCCCTTGATGACTGAAAATAGACGCTTTCGGAAGCAGCACCCCAGCAGAGCACTCTGTCGGACCCCGCATGATATGTCAGGCGGGTTGAGTTGCCGCCTGAAGCATCCATGATATACACGTCTCCGCCACCGGTTCTACTGCTGGTGAAAGCAATGAAGCGGCCGTCAGGGGAATAGCAGGGTGATGTCACGGTGCTTTCTCCGGGTACCAGGCATCTCATGATACCCCCTGAGATGGGAGCCTCCCAGAGGTCTCCCCTGAAACAGAATACCACTGTCGTGCCCTCAGGGGACGGAGAGGGTTCCCTGATATCGGACATTCCCATAGAAATCAAACCGATAACGAGCATTTTGATCAAAATAATCATTTTTCATTCCTCTCGGCCATTACAAGGAGTCTTGGTGAATCATCCGAAGCCCAGGGGGAAAGATCATAATCACCCCAGATTGCATTAACTCTCATGCCTGCATTCCTGATATCAGTGAGCAGTTCTCCCCCGGATATGAGAGCCAGTTCAAGGCTGATATCGACCGGGCCATCCGCAACGGCAGAACCAGAGTACTCCATGTCAAAGACAATCAAACCTCTTTTGAAATCATGTCGAACCGACTCCACAAGCTTCAGTGAAGTGTTATCACTATTGTAATCGTATCTCTCTTTTCTTTCCTCATCCTGACGTTTATCGAATCCAGGACACGCTTCAGCAAAGAATTTCCCTCCCGGTTTCAGTACTGCGGCTATCTCCCTGAAAACCTGCTTTCTTTCATTCCGCTTCAGAATGCAATGGATCCCGTTGTACGGGAACAGAACCAGATCCAGGGATGAATTTTTCAGAGGTATGTTCTGCGCAATGCCCCTGACGCGGGAGATTCCCTTCTTCAGCTCAGTGGACCAGGATCCAAGCATCGATGCGGAAGGTTCAAGAGCAACGACCAGCGAACCGTCAGGAAATACTTCTGTCAGCCTGCCGTCACCTGCACCCAGTTCCATGCATTTACCGGGGTATTGTTTTCGAAGGTCAAGGTAGAACTGGATCTCTTTCATATCAACCGGATAGACATCTCTCTCCTCCAGTGAGAAAAGAGGACCGTAGCGCTCCCAGAGATGTACTTCTGTTTTCAATCAACCGCCTCCACCCTGAAGCCTGATCTTATGAGGGCTGCCGCGGCAACTCCCGGCATATTCACCCCGCACCGGACACCGCATGAAGGGCTCTTTTCCTTTAAATATATAGACTCCGGATTCAGAGATGAGGCGTACATAACCGAAAGCTCAGCACCTCTGATAAATTCATCGGTCACATCTCCATCAGTGTCACGGAGGATTACCTTTGCTGCTCCATCAAGAACGGAAAAGCCGTCCCCGCCCGATAGAACAGCCGGTTCTCTCGGAGTTGTAAGCCCGCCCAGCTTCTCCGGACAGAAGGGCATGCAGGAACCGCAGCGGAGCATTTCAACGAACCTGTCAACAGGTTTTGATCTGCCGTCGTACCTGCAGGGGATACCGCACAGACAGGCACTTACAAGGATACCGGCCATGAAATAATCCTTCGCACATATTTTTACATTGCAAGACATCCCTTGCCAGTTTTGGGAGTCTCAGGGAGTAAGTATTGAATATATCAATTTTATCCGGATTGGCAGGATTCTCTATGATTTTTAATCATCAGCAGCAGACGGAGTAGAATGAATGGAAGTACAACAACAAGGTACTTCTCCCAGACCTGGTAGGAGAATGGCATGATCACCAGAAATACGATGACGGTCAGGGTCAGGAAATGGCCGAAATCCCATTCTCCAGTTTTCATTCTGGCAATGTCTGTCCGGATGATACCCACGAGAGTGATAAATCCTGCCCAGCAGAAAATCCAGAGGACGAACTGTTCAAGGTAATAATTGTTCAGTATTCCTCGAATGAAACTATGCATCAACCCCACTGTTGTGCCCTCTGTCTGCTCAAGAGTAACAAAGGAAGAATGAACGGGAAAGAAAAAGTACGTCAGTGAAAGTAGAAAACCGGACAGAATAACCATTCTGTTTTTGAGCAAAATTCTGTATGCGTATAAAAGAAGAGGGAATAACGAAACTGCCATGAAGATAATGTAGATGTAGATATACCTGAGCCTGTACACTGAACCATCATCAATAACCCACCTGACAATCCCCGAGGGTGGCGCCATACCCTTCCAGAGTAACATCATCACCAGCAGCGGCACCGCACCGAAGACAAGAGCGAAAATTGAATATTTTTCGAATCGATGGCGGGTCCGGTATAGAGTGAAATAGTATACTGCTGCGGAGATGACCACGAAGACAGAATACTGTCTTATCATGAGGGCACATGCTGTGGAAAGTACAAGGAGCAAAGGATTTCCGATGTATACCGCGAATACTATCAGTACGATGAATAAAAGGGATGGCATATCCGTAAATACATGCATGCTGAGTCCCGGGAAGTAGGGATTCAAGAGAAGCAGCAGGATGCCTGGAAGAACGATCTTCAGATCCCGCAGAACTTTCCCATACAGAAGGTATATAAGAATTAAGGTAATAGCGGAGAGAAGCATGTTGAAAATTCTAAGGTCTGCTGGACTGAAACCTGTCAGCTTTCCCCACGAAGCGTACATGTAATAGAAGAGAGGTCCGGTCACCTCAGGGTAATCAAGAGCGGTTCGGGGATTATAATTATCTCCGAAAAGCTCTACTGTGGAAATAAAGTGTCCTTCATCACCTCTGAAAGGATATTCCAGATCTGTCAGTACAATAAAGGCAGTAAATAAGAGAATAAGAGCCAGTGGGAAGAGCAGCCATTTCAAGAGGCGTTTAAGGTTAGAAAACTGCTGAATCCGACCCCTCCCTGAGTATGTAATCCTCCGGATCGACCTGTACACCGTTAATGAGAACCTCGTAATGAAGATGGGGAGCTACCGATCTTCCGGTTGAGCCTACCCTCGCTATCAGGTCTCCCCGATTAACCTCCTGTCCCACAACAGAGCAGGCTGCTGAACAATGAGCATACCTGGTTGAAATCCTATCTGAGTGCTTGACAACGATATTCAAACCCCATCCGCCAGTCCAGCCCACGAAGGTGATCACACCATCGGCGGGAGCATATATAGGTGTTCCCGAAATGCAGGCAAGATCTATCCCTTTATGAATCCGGACAGCACCGGTGAAAGGATCAATCCTGGGGCCGAAATCGCTTACAAATATAGCGTCAACAGGCCAGATTGAAGGAATCCTTGCAAGTTCAGCATCCTTCCCCATTAAATAGGATGCGAGCGAATCGTAGGCCATCTGTTCGGCAGCGGCCAGCCTCTCCATGAGCATGATCTCCATTTCCAGATCATCTATGTACCTGAACATATTATCTCCCGGAGGTTCGCTCATCGGGGTAGTCTGCGGAATAAGCTGGGAAAAATCCAGGTTCAATCCTGCACCTGCCACAAGTACCTGTTTCTCCCTTGTGCTGATCTCCTCGAGCTGTACCCGGAGGTTCATAACGCGCTCCGACAGCTGATACAGCTCTCCCTGGAAAACGATCAGTTCGTTCTGCCGGTTATCAGTGACCTGACCCTTCTCGTTCAATCCGCCAATATGAAAGAAAAGCGCGGCTATACCTGTCAGGAACAGCGCTGAACTGAGAATCATCAACCGCAGGCGGGTTGCAGTAAGTATGAACCGCCTGGCGGTCTTGCTTGATCTATGTGGCAGCCAGTGGATTGTACCTATTGGCATAGAAGAACCCGTTCTCCTATTTCAGGTAAAGCAGCAGATTCTTGCTGTCGGTTTTGTCGTTGAGTTTGGAAATAGCCCTGTTCTTCAACTGTCGTACCCTCTCACGGCTTATACCCATTGTTCTTCCAATCTCCGCAAGAGTATGCCTTCTATCGGTGTTTATTCCAAAGAACAGCTGGATTATAGTTCTTTCTCGCTGGTCAAGAATATCCAGCATTCCAGCGACACTTCTCTTCATGGCAGTCTGGACTACAGCTTCATCCGGTGGGACATCGTCATCATCGGAGATCATTTCCTGGAAAGTCTTATCACTGCCCTCGTAAACAGGGCTGTCAAGTGAGAGGTGTGTACTGTGTATAGACATCATTCCTTCAACATCACCCCTGGATACATCCAGTTCATCAGCAATTTCATTTGTAGATGGATTTCTGCCGAGAGAATGGCCAAGCTCTCTTGCGGCACGACCCATTTTATAAAGCTCCCCAACACGATTCAACGGAAGACGCACAATTCTTGACTGCTCCGCAAGGGCTTGAAGGATAGCCTGCCTTATCCACCATACCGCATATGTTATGAAGCGGCATCCTTTGCTCTCATCGAACCCCTTTGCAGCCCTTATAAGTCCTACATTTCCTTCGTTGATAAGGTCTTCCAGTGCTACACCCTGATTCGCGTACTGTTTTGCAATACTGACAACGAACCGGAGATTTGCCTCTGTAAGCTCGTTCAGGGCTTCCTGTTCACCAGCACGGATACGCTTGGCAAGTGAAGCCTCCTCCGCAGATGAAAGAGTCTCCTTACTCCCGATTTCTCTGAGATACAGTTCCAGTGATCTTCCTTCTGTGCGCTTTGTCGCCAAAAGAGCCGCCTTTCATGTGCTATGCATAGCCTCACATATTATAATTCAAAAAGATGTTAGAAGGTTCCTGCCTCAATTCAGATTAATGCGTAGAGGCATAATCTGTCAAGGGGTTGACAATTGTCAACCCCTGATACTGCAGGACTTTGATATTCAATCTTTTACAATACTGTGATGACCGAATAGCTGATGCTTTGTGAATAGTCTGTCAAGCTCACGTCAAGTCCATGATGGGTTGACGCGTCAAGGAAATGGTGGAATATGGACTGGAGCAGCTTTCCGCGAGAGAAGACTGACTGCATCCTTTGCGGGTCCAGTTCTTCCCGCCTGCTCAGTATACAGAAGACATGGCCTGTTGTGCGATGCACTGAATGCGGTCTCGTATATCTGTCCGAGAGACCGGCTGAAAAGGCGCTCACAAATATTTACAGCAGAGCCTATTACGAAGATGGTGATGTTGGGTACAAGGGTTACCTGCAGACGTTTGAAAAATACCATGACACATTCATGAAGATCTTCAACAGGCGTCACCAGGACCTTCTTCATCATGGCAGCGGAAGGCGGCTTCTTGAGGTTGGCTGTGCTTACGGTTTCCTTCTGGATTATCTTGGTAAGAGAGGATGGGACGTGCAGGGCGTCGAAATAAGTCCCCTCTCTTCTGCATTCGCCCGGGATGAACTGGGGCTTCAGGTACATACAGGAAGTCTTGAATCAGCTGACCTCGAAGAACATTCCTTCGATGTAATTCTGCTTCTGGACGTTCTTGAGCACCTTCACAGACCCTATGACGTACTCAGGCGCATCCGTGAACTGCTCTCTCCCAATGGCATTCTGGTAGTTCAGTGCCCATGGGAACTGTACCATTGGGAGGAGATCGCAGAAGCTCTTTTGAGTGGGAAAAGACCAGGCACTATCGAGCCGGACTCTATTCCAGCCCACCTGTACTTCTTTCAACCCGGAACTCTTGACGCAGTTCTAAGAAAAGGTGGATTCAGGGTATGCGCCAGGCAATCAGGTAATTACGGCTCAATAAGAAGGCTGGTTAAACCGCCTGAAATAAACAGGGGGAACCCGATTGAGCGTTTCAGTCGATTCGTTTACTTCCGCCTGGGTCTGAGGCGCTTTCTTTACTTTGCCGCAAGACTGGTTCATCTTGGCAATGGCATAATAAGGTACGCCACACCGGAAGAAGATGAACTGCAATGAAAGCCATGCTCCTATGCGCGGGGTACGGAACCAGGTTGAAACCGCTTACGGATTCTCTTCCAAAACCTCTGATCAGAATCGCAGGTTTTACACTTATTCACGATACATTGCTTCATCTTCATTCACTGGGGGTTTTAACAGCTGTAGTAAACGGCTCCTGGATGGCAGATATGATCGAGGATTATCTTGAGCACGCTGATCTACCCTTGAATATACTTTTCCAGAGGGAAGAAAAACCGCTGGGAACAGCTGGAGCGGTCCGGAAAGCCCTTCCATACCTTGGGGAGGAATTCCTGGTTGTATACGGTGACAATCTCACAAGACAGCCTGTCGCCCCCCTTATGGAACTTCACCGCCGACTGGATTCTGAGGTGACTATTGCCCTTGCTCCAACCGGAGAACCCTCAAGTAAGGGCATAGTTCTAACCGAACCGGACGGAAGTGTTTCATATTTCCGAGAGAAACCTCCAGACGAAGTCGCTGAATCAAACCTGGCCAACGCCGGGTTATACATCTGCAGATACTCAGCGGTTGAACATCTGCAGGTAGGAGAATTCTCAGATTTCGGGATGAATATATTTCCGAAGCTCCTGAACGAAGGACGTGTTCTAGCTGCAGATACCCCTGGCGGATATACAAGGGATATCGGCACGGGAAAAAGTTATCTGATAGCCTGTCACGATGTTCTCTCAGGCAGACTGACATCTTATGCACGTACGGGTAACATCATGAACGGCATATTGATAGAGAATACTCAATCCTACGATAATATTGAACTCAAAGGTACATTCTGGGCTGAGAAAGGAGCCAATATCTCGGAAGGTTGCTCTCTTGAGAATTGTGTTGTACTATCAGGTGCGGTCATCGGGACTGACTGCGCTTTGAAGAATGCACTTGTAATGCCCCGATCGAAAATACCGAAGCGAACCATCGCCGATGATAAATATCTGAAAGTGTTCTGACAGGAGAAAACATGCAGAAAGAAATAAACACATATTTTGATCAGATAAGCACTCTTGTTCATAGAATTCCATCGAAGAATATAGAAGAACTGGTCGGGATCATATTCGAAGCCTATAACAAAGGCAGGAGGATTTTCATTTTCGGTAATGGAGGAGGATCTGCCACTTCCAGT
>CAZUYF010000087.1:0-8187 GCA_964624675.1 uncultured bacterium | reverse complement strand
TAAAGGCCAATATCCGAAGCTATTCCCTTCATCGCTTCCAGGGAAAGGCGGATGAACTCGTCCAGTTCGTATCCTGCCTTTGAACAATCTCTGATGGTTTCTCTGGGAACCGATCTGGCGAAGGCAGTCATGTTCATTCTTTTCCGAACCGATTTCAGCTTAACCGGCTGAAGTTTCTTATCAGGGTATACAAGGGCGACTGCGACTATCAGACCCGTTATGGATTCCCCTGCCGCAAGGAGATAATCGAAATCGGTAGATCTCTCTACCCCGTTATTTTCACAATTATGTGATTTTATGGCATGTATCGATTCTTCGGGGAGCTGCCCTTGCAGCATGGATGCGGTGACGAGCCCGTGTTCCGGGTGGTTATTGACGGTCTTCTCGTAGTCCAGGTCGTGCAGCAGACCGGTAATGCCCCATAGCTCAACGTCCTCTCCCCTGTCTTGCGCAAGCGCGCGCATAACGGCCTCGGCCGCCAGGCAGTGCCGGAACAGGTTCCTGTTTTTCAGGTTTTCTTCAAGCAACTCAAGTGCTTTTTCTCTGTTAATCAATGTAGTCACTGTTCCATTTACCTCCCGAGGTAAGAAGATGACTGTTACCGCCTTTTTCTATGACACGAAAAGCCTTTCCAAGAAAGGAGGCTATATCTGAGGGGATGAGAGACCTTTCGGAGGCATTCTCTATCGCCATATCCGCAGCCAGACCATGAACATATGCTCCGAGCACTCCAGCATTGAAGGGTTCCATGCCCTGAGCCATTAAAGATGAGACGATCCCTGTGAGAATATCACCGCTTCCTCCTGTGGCCAGGCCGCTGTTGCCTGCTGGGATGGTGCAGCAGCTTCCATTTTCATCGTAAACCACTGTTGGCCTGCCCTTTAGAAGAACTGTGATTCCGGCCGATTGTGCAAGCTTTCTCGCTGCTTCGGATCTGCTGGCGAAGTTTGAGGGGTCGCACTTAGCAAGTCTTGCCATTTCTCCGGGGTGAGGTGTTATCATCAGCGGCCCGTCATATTCCTTGAAATTTTTAACCGGGTTATCAACTACATTCAGGGCATCAGCGTCCATCACCAGCGGAACGGACCAGCTATTCAGTATACATGTAATGATCTTTTTAGTTGCAGTGCTATTTCCCATACCGGGCCCGACTGCTGCCGCCTGGAAATTCGACGTATCAGGAATACCAGCAGCATCGCTCGGAAGAAAGTAGGAGTAAAGCACTTCCGGGATACGCCCCGCTACAAGCTGATGTGCGGACAAGGGTACCGAAAGCGTCACAAGACCCGCTCCTGAGCGCAGAGCTCCCATTGCCATCAGCTGGGGGGCACCCGGCATTGTCTCGGATCCGCCGACAAGCAGCAGTCTTCCGAATGTCCCTTTATGTCCATCCGCTGGCCTCACCGGAAGAAGTGCTGAAACATCACTCAACCCGGGTATCATGCGGTCATCAGACTTATCAATATCTATGCCTATATCAGCCACTTCAATGCATCCGGAAAAACCGCAGCCGGGAGGAAAGAGAATTCCTGCCTTGGGAGCGCCGAAGGTTACCGTTACATCGGCTGGTACTGCCAGGGGGTCTGCCTCGCCCGTTTTTCCGTTGATCCCGGATGGAGTGTCTACAGCAAGGATTTTACAGCTGTACTCTTTGATTCTCTTAAGACATTCGGCAAATTCATCCTGAATACTTCCTCTGAACCCGGTTCCAAGAAGGGCATCAACAATCAGACCAGGTGAATCGGGGAGATCCGGCATCTTCCCCGGAGACAGGATAGTTCCTCCATCCTGAGCATATCTGGCAAGGTTGGTCTGACAATCATGAGAGAGGCTTTTTCCCGCAATGGTAGTAAGCACAACGTATACCTGGTAGGAGCTTTCTCGCAATTTTCTTGCAAGGACGAAGCCGTCTCCACCGTTATTTCCCGGACCTGCGAATACAATTACGGGACCATTTTCGATTGAGGTCATTCTCATGGCTGCCCTGGCTGCTGAAGTTCCGGCCCTCTCCATCAGGACATCTCCCGGAGTGCCTTTTTTGATGGCTCTCCTGTCATATTCAGCCATTTCCTCAGGAGTTACCCAGTACTTCATACTCCTCCCCCTGCCGCTTCAAGAAATACAACGGCTACCGCAGTAGCATGCGTACGCGAAACACTTACAAAAACTTTTCTGTTGCCGAGTAATTCGATAGACCTGCCGCTGATAACAGGATTCAGAGAAAGCTCTTCTGACGGTGGAAGAACAAAATCGTGCCATCTAACCCCTTCGGAAACACCGGTTCCGAGGGCTTTGAAGAAGGCTTCCTTTGCGGCAAAGCGAGTTGCCAGGAAACCTGTATCATCCTGGAGTTCCAGTTCCCCCGCATCGAATATCCTGCGGAGGAAACTGCCCCCGCTTCTGTCCAGTGCTTTCTCTATTCGTTTAATACTTACGATATCGATCCCCTGGGATAAATCTGCTGGCATAAAACCTTCTCGTTAAGGCTGATGACCGATCAAAACATTAATACTCTACTATAATGGCGAAGGGCAAGCGATAGGTGAAAGACTCGTTCCCGACCATCTGGCGAATGCATTACAGGATAGTGGAGACGAAGCCTGAGGGTTCCGTTCCAGGACGGCAGCGGCTGCCCGTCCGACCATAAGGGCGTTATCAGTGGAATGGTGCCTGTCAGGAAGGAACAGCTCGAGGTTAGCCGCCGCGCATTCCTGTCTTAGAACCTTTCGAAGAAGGCTGTTCGCGGTAACGCCTCCTGCTGCAAGAACACTTTTCGCGCCCAGCTCCTTACTCTGATACATCAGTTTGGATACCAGAATATCTACGACTGTTTTCCTGAACGAAGCAGCAAGATCGCAGCGGTCTGCTCCGCCCTCCCAGAGCAATTTCGCGGCTGTTTTGAGTCCGCTGAAACTGAACTCGGGCAGTGCTGGATCGGCCATAGGAGATGGAAGGGAGCAAGCATCGGAATTGCCGCTGTCAGCAGCAATATCCAGGGCCGCTCCACCCGGATAGCCAAGCCCGGTGAGCTTAGCTGTTTTGTCGAAAGCTTCTCCTGCCGCATCATCTCTTGTCGAACCCAGAAGCAGGATCTCCTGCCAGGAGTTCATCCGGAAGAGGCTCGTATGACCCCCGGAAGCGAGAAGAGCGGCTGCTGGAAAGACTACCCGGCGTTCTTGTCCGTAGTGAATGTAGAGATGTGCGGCCAGGTGATTTATGCCCAGGAAGGGTTTCCCGGCAGCCCACGCCGCCGCTTTGCTCCAGGCCAGTCCAACAAGAAGAGATCCGGTAAGTCCCGGGCCGGCCGTTGCGGCGAAAGCATCGATTCCCTCAAAACTGACCATTCCTCCGTCAAGAAGAACTTCCTTAACAAGCCCGGGAAGGATCTTCATATGGGCGCGGGAGGCCAGTTCCGGGACAATTCCTCCGTGCTCTGAGTGTACTTCCTGGCTGTGTACGCGTTCCGCGATCGCACTGCATCCATCAAGCAGCGCAACCGCGGTATCATCGCAGGATGTTTCTACGGCCAGTATTCTCAAAGGGACTATTCCTCTTCTTCGCGAAGAATCCTGACTAATATCTCTGTTCTGATGTCACCGTAGATCTTAACGGAAACTGGAAACTCACCAAGGGCTTTAAGATGTTCGCTTAGAAGAACCTGTTCGATATCTATGCTGAAACCGGCCTCATTTATGATGTCGGAAATGTGTCTTTCATTCACGCTTCCGTAAAGGTGACCGTTCTCATCAGCTGACGCTTTGATCTCGACAGCAAAACCTCTGAGCTTCTCAGCAAGCTGCTGAGACTCTGAGGATATTCTTGTCTGCTCTTCAAGAGCCCTGGTCCTGTACAATTCAGCGGATTTTATTGCGGCTGATGTAGCCTTCACAGCGAAATTCCTGGGGAACAGGTAATTCCTGGCGTAACCGTTGGCTACATCCACAATATCACCTCCAAGACCAATGTCTTCCACACTTTTGATAAGTAGTACTTTCATTATTGATTTTTCCTTTCATATATCTTCTTAAGACGTGTCCTGAAATCGAACCATGTATCAAGTATACCGGTAATTATCAGCACTCCAAGGGCAATCGGCGGAAACACTATCGCCGGAAGAACTGCCAGGATAAGTACCTGAGGATATATCGACAGTACTTTTCTGCATACCGCGAGCCCGACAGCGGAGTAAGGCAGAATCATAAATATCGAAATATTCACAGCTGCCTGCTGAAGAAAATAGGGAAGACTGCCACCTGCAAGATTTACCGCCAGTGCAGCTATAAGGATCCAGGCAGGGATCAGACCCATTCTCAGGGAAAGGTCCCCCGGAAGATCAAGCTGAACACCCCTTCGTCTGTTTATCAGCTTAACAGCCGCTCCTGAGGCGATAACTCCCGCTGCGGCCCACAGAGCCAGAATTGAAGGCAGTACGTACATCAGGACATCCATTACCAGAATAATCTCCGATGAACTCATTCCCGCAGAGCTGTAGAACTGTACAAGGGCCTCAATATTGTTTTCTGACAGCAGAGACTGCTCCGGAAGCAGAATCGTTCCGAAAATCGAGACCAGCGCTGTAGCGGCAGCAGCAGCTGCAATAGAAAACCGGAAACTCCTGGCAGATCTAATGCAGGCTGTAATGAATCCCGCACCCGTTGCGGCGATAAGGGCACCGGTGAAATCAGATATAAGGTAAACGACAAAAAGAGTTGCCAGAGCCAGAGGCAGGCCGAACTTTGAATCAGGATCAAGCAGCATCACCGTCATAACAGTCATTCCAATGAATGGAACCCCCATTAGAATGAGAATTATCCCAACGGCAATAATACCGAAGAATCTGCTACCCATTCCCTCTGACTTTTCTCGCATCGTTCTGGTCTGCCGTTTGTTTATCTGTAGTGTTCTCTAACGTAGGGAACCAGAGCAAGAAACCTTGCAACCTTGATGGCATTGGCAACTCTTCTCTGGTGCTTTGCACAGTTGCCCGTAACACGCCTGGCTACGATTTTTCCCCTGTCTGAAACATATCTCTGGAGCATTCTTTCGTTCTTGTACGATATTTCCATCTTCGGGTTTATGCAGAAACGGCATTTCTTCTTACGCCCGAACTTAGTGTTCTTTTTCTTCATTCTTATTTTAGCGACCAAATCGGTTCCTCCTGATGGTCCTTATGATCCGGATTCCAACGCAACTACGTCGGTAGCCTTAACGATCATTCTATGGTGTAATCCTTTAGATCTGTCTTCGTAGGATCTGCTGACAAGATTACCTTCGAGTAATACAAACGTACCATTCGTGATATTACGGTCTATTCGCTCCGCGAGGCTTCCCCATGCTTCAGCACTGATGAGGTAGGTTTTCTTCCCTTCTTCCGAGCTTCCAACGGAATGCGACAGGGAATTTTCCAATTTGAATCTCACTACGAAGATTCCATAACTGGATGACCTGAGTTCACCTTTTTCTATTACCCGTCCGGTAAGGACGATGTAGTTCAGCTCGGGTGTTTCTCGCGAGACAGTCATGCTGGTCAGAACGGGATGTCGTCATCCTGTGCCATGGGTCCCGGCGCGGAATCTTGTTCGTTGCTGTCCGGTGCACTGCCGGAATACTGTGTAGAGTCATTTCTATTGGAAGAATCCTGACCCCTTCTCTCGAGAAATTGTATCCTCCTGGCGTTAACTTCGACCTGGTTTCTTTTATTGCCATCCCTGTCTTCCCAGGAATTGAAAACAAGTTCCCCCTCAATAAGGACGGGAGAACCCTTTCTGCAGAATTCACTTACCAGCTCAGCGGTCTTTCTCCAGGCGATAATGTTCACGTAACATGTCTTTTCCTGCCACTCTCCGTTTTTGTCCCGGTAGCGCTGGTTGTTGGCGATAGACATTTTGGCAAGGTGAGTTCCGTTTTCCAGGATCCTTGTATCTGGATCCCGAACAAGATTACCGGAGATAATGACCTTGTTGATACTGGGCATTCTCAGATCCATTACTGATCCTCGCTCTCCATATCTTCTTCGTCTACTGCCTCTTCATGGATTTCATCCTCTATATCCTCCCAGGAGGAGAGACCTTCTCCATCGCTTCGGAGGGTAAGATATCTCAGGCAGTTTTCGTTGATTTTGAGATGCTTTTCGATAGCAGCTGTGACGTCAATGCTGCCATTCCATTTAAGGAAATGGTATATCCCTTCGGTCTGTTTCTTGATGGGATAGGCCAGAATGCGGCGGCTCCATTTGTCGGAACCTTTGTATGTGCCTCCATCACCCTTGATGATCTCTACAACACGATCGTGTCCTTTTTCGATATCACCTTCGGGAATGCTTGCACTCCAGATTATTACAGTTTCGTAGTCTCGCAAACTAAAAACTCCTTCCAGAACCGGGTAAAACGCTTACATCACCCGACCGGAAGAAGTGTTCTCGAACCATCTGATCATTGTTTCCGGTCCGGCGACCTGCGTCACTTCGGGCTGCGTACTAGAGTAACGCAGCAAACAACAGCGCAACTATCAGCAAATTAAACCCTCTGGTCAAGTCCCGATGCCCCGATCTCTCCTCAGCTGTTGTAGAGTCTTCTGCTGCCGAAAAGAGGATCACAGGTTACATAGATACCAAGGCTTCTCAGTCCGCTTTCGTCTCCCGGTGACGGAATATGTGTAAGATGAGCTTCGCAGCCTCGGAGCTCGGTGAGCTTCGCCATTCCATCCGATGCAGGCTTGAAAACAGCGGCGTTCACGCTCAGAGCTACAAGAACCTCTTCCAGGTCAAGGCGAAGAGGAAAAGTGTTAATAGACTTCTTGAGGCATCTTATGGATTCGATTGTGGCAGGAGACAGAAGGTGAACAGCGTCATCGATTTTCGCAAGTTTCTTAATAGCATTGAGTACAACAGCAGCGGACGCATGCATAAGCTCGGAGCTTCTGCCCGTAACAACAGTGTCATCCATGAGCATCAATGCGGCGGCGGCAGAATGATCCGCATTAACGTCGTTTTCAATTTGAGAGATATTTCTCCGGGCAGGCTCTACCACCACCCTGCTCTCGGGAGTAAGACCGTAATCATCCATAAGCAGCTCTACCTTCTGAACCGTTTCCCTGTCGGAGAGACCCAGAACGTATTCACAGCTGTATCGGAAATACCTTCTGACAATCTCCTGTTCGGCTGCTCTGCGTATCACATGGTCATCGGTTATCCCGAACCCCACTCTGTTAACCCCCATATCCGTGGGGGAAGCGTAAGGAGATTTGTCACCTGTTATCTTTCCAAGTATCCTGTTGAGAAGGGGGAAAGCTTCCACATCTCTGTTGTAGTTTATTGCTGTTGTGCCGTAGGCCTCAAGGTGGAACGGATCCACGAGATTCACATCGCGCAGATCGGCGGTTGCGGCTTCGTATGCTGCATTTGCAGGATGCTTAAGAGGAATATTCCATATCGGGAAAGTTTCGAACTTGGCATAACCCGCATGTACTCCCCTTTTATAATCATGGTAAAGCTGAGACAGGCATGTAGCCAGTTTTCCACTGCCCGGGCCTGGTCCGGTAACAACCACAAGGGGTTTTGAGCAGTCAATGTAATCGTTCCTGCCGTATCCCTCCTCGCTTACTATAAGGTCAACATCAGTCGGGTAACCTCTGGTGTAGTAGTGTCTGAATACATTAACGCCTCTCCTTTTCAGGCGGTTCTCGAAAGAGATGGCAGAGGGCTGTTCTTCGAACCTTGTTATTACTACTCCTTTAATCTGTATGCCCCTTGCTCTGAACCCGTCAATAAGCATAAGGGCATCAGTGTCGTAAGTAATGCCGAAATCACCTCTTATCTTTCTCTTCTCTATATCCCCTGCAAAGATGCATAGTATTATCTCTGCTCTGTCCCGCAGCTTTTCAAGCAGGCGTATTTTTACGTTCGGGTCGTAACCCGGGAGAACCCTTGCCGCGTGATGGTCGAACATCAGCTTTCCGCCGAACTCCAGATACAGCCTTCCCCTGGCGCTTTCTACCCTTGCCAGGATCTCATTGGTCTGTTCCTCAAGGTATGCTTCGTTGTCGAATCCGATTTTCAGCATTAATTCTGCTCCCTCTTTACAAGAACTATGGTCATGTCGTCATCCTGAACGGCTTTTCCTGAATGCACTACAACAGCGGAGTGTATCATTTCAACAAGTTCCTTCATTGGAAGCTTGCAGTTATCAC
>CAZUYF010000086.1:0-8328 GCA_964624675.1 uncultured bacterium | reverse complement strand
TTGACATATCATTCCTCCTGAAAAACAATTCGCATAATTCAACTCAATGAACATACCATTAGCAGGTAACACCTGACAGTGAGGAATTGTTTCTTCAGAAATATACAATGTCTGTATGGACGTAGGAGTACTTGAGAGCGAACCTGGAATCGGTCTACGCAGTGGAACCGGTCGCTAACCTGCGGCTATATCTGAGGGAAAAGGTTATTGATCTGAATGAGGAATTGCAGGAGATGTTGCGAATAACAAAACCGGGTGGTATGGTGATACTGTGTCCCGGGAATGATGACCAGAACAATGAAAGACATGATTTTCTTGTTAACAATGGATTTGAATGGTCGACATTTGAGGAACCCGGAGTGAGACTCGTACGCAAATACTGGAAGAAAACACATTTAAGGAGTCAGTTATGAAAAAGTCGATTATTGTGTCCGGTTTTCTACTTGCCGCAGTATTGCTGATGGCGTGCAGCGTCACAGATCCACTGACCCTTCTGAGGTGCCAGTTCAGGATAGAGGATACAGATGATTTCCTCCTGACCGGAATTCAGCTTGACAGCCTTGAAAATCTTTCTGTTCTCCAGATTGCAGAAGTTGCCGCAATATGGGCCTCAGGCAGCTGCCCGGTGGATTTCACGCTGAATATCGGCATTCATAACCCGAACAATGGCTCCACGGGACCTGATATTATTCCAGTCACACTGACGTCTCTTGTCTGGGATCTGTACCTCGACGGGGAATCCGGGGCTCTCTTCGATACAACCTGGGTAGCTTCGGGAACGATGAGCACACCACTTGAAGTTCCCGGATCGAACGAGACGGTAATAATGCCGCTTGACATAAGCTTCGACGCTTTTGCACTGATGGGCGAAGTCGGTGTTCTTAATTTCATTGATCTTGCTCTGGCAATCGGCGGCATTAACTCCAGCCTCAGGACCGGCGATCATATTGGAAGGATGCTGGTTACAGCTGTACCTACTATCTCAACACCTATCGGTGAGATGACATATACCGGTGCACTTAACATAAGCCTCGACTGGATCGATTAATGGTTTTAGTCTTGCCCGGTCAGCCATGAATATGTATGATTGACCCCCAACGCGGGGCGGCGTAGCCAAGTGGTAAGGCAGTGGACTGCAAATCCACCATGCATCGGTTCAAATCCGATCGCCGCCTCCAGAACTACTGTCGATTGGTGAATATGAGAAATATCCATTTATCAATCAGAATATCACTATTGGTTATCGCAGTTCTCATGACAATATCAGGTTACGTATGGGGTGACCCTGCAGTGATCTGGCAGAAGGCAGCGACTATCTGCCTCGAATGCATTGGAATAGGCTAGCCGATGGTAAGAGAAAAAGCCCGTCGCCTGGTTCAGTTCTCATCGCTGATTCTTACAAATCTCTACTTTCAGGGATTGATTCAGGGAGCGATCTTTACAGGTAAATCCAAAATGTTCTGTATCCCCGGACTGCACTGTTACTCGTGCCCCTCAAGCGTTCTGGCATGCCCTGTGGGGACTATTCAGAATATCCTCTCTTCGCAGGGGTTTCTGGGAGGTATCGCAACCTTTCGGCCTGATGCTGTCATACTTCTTGGCGTTATTGGTTTTCTGCTGGCCTTCGGTTTTATTGCGGGCCGGTTCGCATGCGGCTGGATATGTCCTTTCGGGCTCCTGCAGGGGCTTCTTTACAAGATTCCATCACCGAAGATCAGGATTCCGGCGCAATGGAGGGATGCGAAGTACGCTGTCCTTCTTATTTTTGTCTTTCTTCTTCCGCTTACTCTCAGAACCGTACCTGGTGCTGGAGGCGACCCCTGGTTCTGCAAGGCCATCTGTCCCTCCGGAACCCTGACAGCTGGAATACCTCTGGTGCTTCATGATTCCGGTGAGACCTTTCAGACGGGTTTCCTTTTCTCCTGGAAAATAGTTTTACTCGTTCTTATTCTTCTCTGGGCAGTTACATCAAAAAGACCTTTCTGCCGCGTTCTATGCCCGCTGGGCGCTTTCTGGGGGCTGGCCGGCAAGGCATCGGTCTTCAGAATGAGGGTCGATTCGTCGTGCATTGAATGTGATAAGTGCAGATCTGTCTGCCCTGTGGATATCGCCATATACAGGGAACCGAACTCCGCTGAATGCATCAGGTGCGGCAGATGTATTGACGTCTGCCCGGTGAATGCTTTGCACCATGACACACGTAAGCGGAGTGGAATCTGATGGCCGCCTACCTGAAATTCACCGATTTCCTCTGGATTCCCATAGTTCTTCTCTTCCTGTTTCCGGTTGTCAGGCATATCGGAAGTCATACCGCAGTTTATGACGTTTCGGTTGAACAGGGACCGCTCATGTCAGGCAGGGAATCTCTGGACAGCCTTCTTTCCGATAACCTCGGAAAGCCGGTAATAGTGAACTTCTGGGCTACCTGGTGTACTCCGTGTGTTGGAGAGCTGCCGGTGATCGATGAAATCTTCAGATCAATGGAAGGACGTATTGCCGTTGTCGGCGTTGACATCGGTGATCTGGAACTTGAGACCCTGCTGAAATTCCGGGAGGAGGTCGATCTCTCGATGCCTGTTATCTGGCTCAACGAGAATGACGCTGCTCAGCTGAAGGTTGATTGGGGACTTTCGGATGTACTTCCCATCACCGTTGTATTCGATTCGGGAGGGGATGAAACAGCAAGGGTTGCCGGTACCAGAGACTCCAGTTTTTTCAGGAATGCAGTCGAAGAAGGTTCAGTTACTGACACGGTTTCTGAACATCAAACACCAGAACTGACGGTGCACATAAACGTTGTCGGTTTCGAAGCTGACAGCCTGACACAGATGCTATTCGCTGAAGCTGTTGAACTGGCGGGAGAGGAGGGAGTGGATTTCTACGATCCCTCTATACCTGCAGACAGTCTTTCAATGGAAGAACTGTACCTTCCAAACCCCGGATACTCGTATGCGCAGCCGTGTGTGGGTGACGCATGCGGCCGGTTGGTCCGAACTCCAGAGGAACTGCGTCAGGCTGTTCTGAACCTTTCCAATTGATAAGCCCTGCAGTATCGGTGCTGCTGCCATTCCGTAATCCTGAGCAGTACTTCAATGATGCACTTCAATCAATAGCGGAACAGACATTCACGGATTTTGAAGCAGTACTGATAAATGACGGTTCGGAAGACTCGTCAGTCATGCTTGCGGAAGACTGGTGCTCGAAGGATCCCAGGTTCACGCTTGTTAACAATGCAGGTTCGGGACTGGTAGACGCTCTGAACACGGGGCTTGCGAAATGCAGCGGTACCTGGATAGCAAGAATGGATGCGGACGATATCTCATTGCCTGATCGAATAGAGAAGCAGCACGGGCTTGCAGTATCCTCGGGACCCATGACCGTGGTATCCTGCAGGGTCCGGAGTTTTCCCAGGGAGATTATCACACGCGGCTTCAAGTTGTATGAGGAATGGCTGAACAGTCTGACAGAACCGCAGGAGATAGAGAAGAACCTGTTCATCGAAAGCCCGATACCGCATCCAACTGCATTTTTTCACAGGCAGAACATCCTCGCTGAAGGCGGCTACACGGAAAGGGAACTGCCTGAGGATTACGAATTGTGGCTGAGACTCTGGAGCAGGGGTTACACATTCGCCCGGGTTCCGGAGGTTCTGCTTCGGTGGAGGGATCATCCAGACAGGCTTTCAAGAACCAGCAGTGTCTACTCACTTACAGGTTTTTATATGCTTAAGGCGAAGTATCTTGAACATGTCCCGTGCATGTCGGGTAAAACCGTTTACCTGGCGGGAAGCGGGCAGACGGCGCGAAGGCTGGGAAAATGTCTGCAGGATAATGGATTTCACATTGAAGCCTTCATTGATCCCTCTCCGGACAGGCAGGGAATGACGTTAAGAGGAAGACCTGTGAGGGGTTCGGGTGAATTGTCCAGGCGATCTGACATACCTGTTGTAATTGCCTCCAGAATTCCCGGAGCGAGGAAAACCATAAAGGAATTCCTTGACAAACTGGGATTTGTCGAGTGGGAAAATTATGTTGCGTGCTCATGAATATTCTCAGGGAATTGTCAATCAGGATTTTGAGGCTATATTAAACCGAAATCGGTTATCGTTTCTGAAGAACTTTAATTATCGGGAGGTAGAAATTGAATATCAAGCAGAAAATGGAGGGCGATGTTCTTATTATTGCTCTGTCCGGTAAAGTTATTGGCGGTCCAGAACTTATGGAAGTAAAAGATGTATTCCAGAAAGCCGTTGATCAGGATAAGAATAAAGTCCTGCTTGACCTCGGAAAAGTCAGCTGGATGGATAGTTCGGGTCTGGGTGTAATTGTATCAGGTCATACTACCCTGTCAAGAGCAGGCGGAGCCCTTAGAATTTTGAATGCCACCAAGAAAATTCACGAATTGTTCATCATAACGAAGTTGATCACGATCTTCGAGACATATACTGATGTGCAGGAAGCGTTGAATAGTTTCGGAGAATGATCGTGCATTCTATAGAAATACGTTTGCCAAGTGATCCTTCCGTACTCGAAACACTTCAGCTGCTCATTGAAGCTGTTGGAAGATCGGCGAAAGTTGAGGAAGATGATCTTTCCTTATTGTCGGTTTCTGTTGTTGAACTGGCAAAGAACGGGATGGAACACGGGAACAGGAATGACCCCGAAAAGATTGTTACAGTAAGTTTCAACATTTTTCCAAACAGGATACGGTTTATGATTGACGATGAAGGATCCTGGGAACCTGAGAAAGCCCTTGGCTTCAATCCGGGAGAGGGGAAGGAACTCCTTCAAACAAGGGGTAGAGGAGTTCTTATCGCCCGTAATCTGGCCAAATGGGTTGAGTTCGGTCTTACTCCGGAAGGAAAAACAAGGGTTACTCTTATCTGGCCTCTGAACTGAAAGCGATTCTCATCCCGTGAACAGCTTCACTCTTTCAGTAGTTTTTGAAAGCAGAGAACTGCCCGAGGGCATCCGGGATATTCTTTCAACAGATGCTGAACTTCTCATACCTCCCAGATGGGCCGATGAAATTCAGGTATCCCGATCGGATACCCCGATCCCTGATGCTCTCCTGCTTGTGATCAACGGACCGCTTTCTCCAGAGCTGAGAAGTATTTATTTTAACTGCTTCAGGCATGCTGTCCCGATAGCCGGGATATGCTTCATGAACGAACCGGAGGATGATGATACAGTTCAGGATCTGCTGAACAACGCTCTGTGCTGGACATTTTCTTCCGCCAACGAAGGCAGAGAGCTTCTCCGGAACGAGGTTCAGAATTGGCTAAGGAGCCTGAACCGGGAATTCTTTCCCTACCCGCAGGGCAATGAACTGCTTCAATCCTATGGTGATATTGATGTGCTTTCGGTAGATCTGGATTCACTTGAGAAAGCCAGGAAAGTTATTACTGAGCGTGGATTCATTTGCCTCAGCGGTTCGCTGGGTGCTGGCAAAACCACCATTGCGAGAAAACTGCTTGCGGAATCCTCCGGGGATAATCTGAACCCCATCGAGATAATAACGCGGGATCTGGACTTCAGGGAAGTTGAGCAGCTTCTTACAGGTTCTGAGGATTGCGCTGTTTTCCTTGATCTTGATACACTAAGGAGAATGGTGGATATCTATCCTTCCCGTCTGTGGGCATCGCTTATCTCACTTATGACAAGAGCTACTGAATCCAGACACAGGCTGATACTTGCAACATCCTCTACCGAGATCGCCAAAATATTTGATTCATACAACGATGCCCATATCAGGCTCCCTGAACCATCTACCTATAGGAAATGGAGGCTGGATCAGGGCAGGGAGTCTCTGAAGTGGTTCCGCAGGCTTCCCGCTCTCGAGAAGGCTGAATTGCTTCTGCTGGCTGCCTTCGATCCCGTTGTTGCTGAAGCGGTTTTCAAACGTGTGCTCTTCAGGCTTCTCGACAGGCTGATCGTTCAGGAGAATAAGAGATTCCCGTCCAATGAAGAACTGGAGGATCTCTACAGTATCTCACTTGCCGCCAGAGGTGCTGATCCATTCAGAAGGATTTACGGAAGCGGTGAAGTGTATATCACTGTCAGCGACTCTGTCCGGATGTGGGCCATAGACAGAGGAATCCGTGAGCTGCTTGAGAAGGATGCTCCGGTTATCAGGGCGTTTGCGGATACGCTGATCGGGAGTGAGGAACCGGGTGTAAGACGGGCCGGGTACTTCCTCGCTGGTTTCTACAAGAGCCTCTCCGATGAAGTGAAGGCAAAACTTCTTCTTCACATTGCATCAGAAAGATCCAGAACGGTTCTGATTGACGTCCTGAACATGCTGCTGAGCTCCGCGGATCATTCGGATGAGTCGATAATAAGCATGTACAGGATAATGATGTCGAAGGGTGATACAGAAGTAAGAATGGCGGTTGCCGGAACTCTCGGACGGCAATGGGTTCTGGAGATACCTGGATTTCGAGATCTTGTAAATGTTGCGGTGACTGATTCTGAGCCGGGAGTCCGGGGGCAGTTTATTCAGGACCTCACTATGTGGGGAATGTCCGAGAAATGCGGGAAAATATACAGAGATTTTCTGGGGGACGACTCGTACGAAGTCCGCAGTGGTCTGATGCTGTACATCGGCAGAAAGTTTCCCGAGCTGGAACCCAGGGAATTTGATGTATTGAACGAGGTTCTGGAGGAGGGCAATCCCGGATTGATGACTACTCTTATCATGGGGCTTCTTGACAGAAAGCTTGAGGAGTTCAATCAGGAATTCAACGATCTGCTCTGGGTCCTGATGGACAGACTTCCTCCGGGAGGTAAAGGAAGTCTGGCATGGAGGATAGGGGCAAGGTTAAGATTCTTCAGCAGTGAAGTCAGGAAATCCATCAGAACCGATCTTCAGGAGGAGGATATCCTTCAGGTCTCGCGATGTATGCTGATGAACTACTCCTCCCTTGATAATGAGGAGAAGGAGAACCTCTGGGAGCTCATCCACGAACGAATAGCCTTCAGCAGGGCATTCGCCAGCATGGCGCTGGGATACTACACTATCATGGACACTGAAATAAGAAGGAATTTTCTGATTGAGGTTCTTGCATCGGATCACTATGAGGGAAGGGAGGCTCTCAGCCAGCTGATCTGCCTTGGCAGGACTGATCTGACCGAAGCATCCCTGGAACTGATCACAAGCATTATCAAGACCGGCGAGTTCAAGGAGAGAGCTGCTCTTCCGTTCTTCGTGCTCTGGAACTGGAGTGATTTCGGTGAATCGGTCTCCGATTTCATCAGTGAATTCAGGCTGGATTCCTCTTCATACGTTCGAAAATCACTGGTGAACGCGATCAGGGGCCTTGGGATAAGAACCGACGCCACCCTGGATGTACTCCGGCAGCTGGCATGTGACGAGAAACGGGCTGTAAGAGCTGCTGTTGCTACGACACTTGGAGAGTTTGAAAGTGATGAATCGCAGGACCTTGATCCTGTACTGAAGAAACTGCTTGAGGATGAAGATCCCTACGTTCGCCTTGGCGCTCTTTCCGGCCTGCTTTCTAATGTTGCCATTTCCGACGTTAAACTTCTTCCCGTGGTCATGAGTGCTTTTGACGATTCTGCATCAGATGTTCGACTGGAGATCGCTTCCGGTCTCCGAAGTCACCCGGAACTGTATTCCGTATCGGATGTTGATGTTAAACTTGCGGACATGTTCACCGATCCGGATAGAAATGTACGAATGGAAGTGATAAGACTCGTTACCGAAACTCCTGAGCTGCTTGCTTCTGATATTATCAGGATCAGGATGCCTGATATTCTTCTTAACAGGTTCTCAGCCGGACATGCCATATCGGAAGAACTGAATATGGCGAGGAAGATTCAGCTCGATCTGCTCCCGGACAGTCCTCCCAATCTTGAGAGTTACGATATCGAGATTTTCTACAGACCCGCCAGCGAGGTAGGAGGGGATTACTACGATTTTTTCCATCTTCCCGATCGTAACCTTGGATTGGCAGTGGCCGATGTAGCCGGGAAAGGGATCCCGGCAGCGCTTACAATGGCAGGGCTCAAGGGCAATCTCGTAGCCTACGTACAGAGTATCTACTCCATCAGCAAGATAATCCAGAAGGTAAATGAATCCTCCGTTCTGGGGGAGGGTGATCCTATAATGACCGGATTATTCTACGGTGTGCTGGATCTTGACTCAGGCAAGCTTACATATGTTAACGCAGGGCATAATCCTCCACTTCTTGTGAAGAGGGAGGGGGAATCCCAGTGGCTTGAGAAGGGCGGGCTTATAATGGGTCTGTCGGCCGGGGCAGAGTACGAACACGGAACTATTAAACTTGAATCGGGGGATGTGCTTATT
>CAZUYF010000085.1:0-8385 GCA_964624675.1 uncultured bacterium | reverse complement strand
CAAGTCCCGATTCCAGCAGAGCGCTGCCGATGTTCCCCGCTCCGATCACAATCACAGCTGGAGGGTCACATGTACCGAGTATTCTTTCAATATTCTCAAGAAGATCCGATACCCCGTATCCGGATCCCTGCTTGCCGAATTCCCCGAAAACAGCCAGGTCCTTCCTTACAGCTGCGGATGAAATACCGCATCTTTCAGACAGATGTTTCGAAGTAACAATCGGAATCCTGTCGGTCCTGGCTTTTCTGAGACACCTCGCGTAGTGACTGAGCCTTCTGATAGTTTTTTCGGATACTTTCTTTCCGGGCATTGTTTCTCCGGTTCATATTGTGATAGTTCGAACTATCACAAATCTATTGATCATCATTTTTACAGTCAACCCTGCTTCAGAGCGAATCTCCGGAAACGGCTCCTTCATCATATCGCTGCCTCAATGGGCGGAGGGAACAGAGATCAGGGTATATGACTTGCAAGGCAGGCTTGCCCGGTCAACCGGGTTTGCGCATGTTTTCATCAAATTGATCAATAGTCTTTATAAAGGAAGTGAACTTTGGGAATATTAATTACTGCAATGCTCGTGCTTACATTTCCTCAGGGGATAATCCATCAAGGAGAAGAAACCATATCCTCCGCAGATATGATAAGTATGCTTGAAGAGGTCCCATTAGTATTCATCGGAGAGAAGCATGATGATGCTTTAGCTCACGAATGGGAACTCTATATCTGGACGAACCTTGCTTCCAATGAGCGGTGCCTTGCCCTTGAAATGTTCGAGACCGATGTGCAGGGGCTGGTTGACTCGTACCTTTCCGGTGACCTGAGCCTGGATGAACTTCTTGAATCCGCCAGACCCTGGAGTAACTATCTGGAGGACTACCATCCCATGGTGGAATATGCCGCTCAGAACGGCTATAGTGTTATTGCAGCGAACGTACCCCGCCATTTTGCCTCTGCTGTGGCAAGAAGAGGATGGGAAGGTCTCAGGGAGACGGAGGGTTCCGAGTTCTTTGAGAGCATAAACGTAGACTCCTCGAGCGTTTTCTACCGGCAGCAATTCCTCGCGACTATGGAAGCCCTGAGCGGTCAGATGCAATCCATGCCGATGGACCCTGTCAACATGTACAGAGCCCAGCTCCTCAAAGACGCTGTAATGGCATCATCGATCGAGGGAATCAGCTGCGTATTCGTATGCGGAAGTTTTCACAGCGATTACCGCTCGGGAATACCGGATCAGCTGGAACCGGGTGTTTCGTACCTGACCGTCAGTGTTGTGGGTGAGGATGAGTCCTGGGACACCGACCAGGCGGATTTCGTTATTGTTCGAGAAATGTAAATATCTGACTGGAAGTTAGTTCAGGCGCGGATAAGTTCACCGGTCATGCCGGGTTCGATCTCTCCGCCTCTGATCACCGAGCAGAATATCCCTGCTGAGGGCATGACGCACCTGCCGATTCTCCTGAAGATCTCGCAGCCATCTCCATGACACTCCTTGCCGATCTTTTCTACAAGCAGCTGGACTTCACCTATCAGTATCCTGTCGCCCACCCTCGGAGTATCCGGTCCGCTTATTCTGCAGGTTATGTTCTCGCCCATCGCGCCTTCAGGAATTCTTTCGATGCCGGATGAAACCGTAAGCTCATCGACCAGAGCCCGGTCCAGGAGGCTTACATTCCTTCGGAGGGTTCCACGATGCGCATCTCCGAGCACTCCTTCTCTGTCCAGTTCTATTACAGATACGGGATGCTTTGCCGTTCCCTTTTTCATCGAAACGTTCACCGTCTCAACGGTCATCTTACAATTTCTGTCAGCTTTCATGGAACTTCCTCTCGAGCCACCAGCTGTAGGCTACCGGCACTATAAGCATTGTCATGAACTCTATCAGCATCCCGCCGAATACCGGAAGAGCCATTGGTCTGGAAAGTTCCGAACCTCTTCCGGATATCAGGATTACCGGGAGCAGAGCTATCAGTGTTGTTACTGTTGTCATTACCGCGGGTCGTATACGCCGTTTCCCGGCGATCAGAACAAGTTCTCTCAATTCGCGCTTAGAGGAGGGTTTCTCTCTCTTAATAAGCTGGTTGATGTATGTGGTCATCAGAACCCCGTCATCCACGCAGATACCGAGAAGTGCTATAAAACCAACCACGACTGCGACCGTTAGATAAATAGGGCCGAACGAAGGGGATGCCATTATTCCCGCCCCGTAAAGAAGATTCTGAAGAAATGGCCATATCTGTATGAAGAGGAACCCTCCGGCAATAGCAAGCGGTACCGCTCCGAGGAAGATTATCACCGGGACCGCAACGGTTCTGAACTGCAGGTACATGATCCCGAAGATCGCTGCAAGACAGATAGGTATGAGCAGGGAGAACTTTTTCTTCGCTTCTGTCTGATTCAGGTAGCTTCCGACCCATCTGAAGTAGTAACCGTCCGGGAGGTTAATGGTTCGTTCCTCGGGTGAGAGCGAAGCTTCTGATGTGATTATGCTTCTCAGGATTTCATCCGCTTCCTCAACAAGCCCTCCCTCATCCCTGCCTTCCGCACTGAGCATGACGTAACCGACCAGCTCACCATTGACCGACCTTATCATCGCAGGGCCGGTAACGGTTTCTATAGTGGCAACCAGGGAAACCGGGATCATCGAACCGGACATGGTCCGCACAAATATTCTACCGAGGTCGGATATCTCGTTCCTGAAATCTCTGGCGTATCGAAGACGAACATCGATCCTTTCTCTGCCCGAGAGCACAGTTGTTGCTGATGCGCCGCCTATTGCGGCAGATATTGTCCTCTGGACCCGTTCAATGGAAACACCGTATCTTGCAGCCGCCAGCCTGTCCACAGTGAATTCAACGTAAGGTCTGCGGCCGATTCTGAGAGCTGAAACGTCAGCTGCACCCGGTACCCCGGCCAGAATTCTTTCTATTTCAAGAGCTATTCTTTCGATTTCCAGATAATCGGAACCATGTATTTCGCATCCAATATTAGTTCTGATCCCGGACTGGAGCATAACTATCCTGGTTTCAATCGGCTGCAGCCACGAGGGTGCAATGCCAGGCATTGATGTGGCTTCCCTTAGTTCGTTCAGGATATCAGCTGATGTTACGCCCTCTCTCCACTGATCCTCGGGAAGCAGTGTAATTACGGTCTCGATCATGCCTACAGGAGCCGGATCAAGCGGTGAATCCGCCCTGCCCGCCTTACCGACTACTCTGTCAACTTCCGGGACGGCAATCATCATTGCATTCTGAGCGATCATCGTCTCTACGGTTTGTCCAAGACTTGCCTGGTTAAGAAGTGAAGGCATGAAGAGGAAACTTCCTTCATCCAGCGGCGGCATGAACTCGCTGCCGATCCCCGGGAAGATGTCTTTTATCAGAGCCGTCAATCTGAATTCTTCGGTGTTGAATCCTATTGAATCAAGGGGGGTCAGAAAAACTTTTGCTCCGGTAACTGACACTAGTCCCAGAAAAATAATGATTGCGGGCATTGTCAGAAAGGTTTTACGGTAAGTAAGGCACCATCTAAGTACCGGCTCGTATATCGATGTTATAAAACGGGTAACTCTCTCCTGCTTTCCAGTATGCAGCCGCTCATCCGCCAGGTGCCGGAAGAGAAATGCCGATCCTGCGAAGACCAGTGTAGAGAGAAGCCATCTCTGTAAAGGGAGCCAGGAGGGTGGGCCAAGAGACCAGGCCGTCCACGCAGCGAGACCGCTTGCTCCAAGTATTGCCAGAAGTGTTCTGAGCCGTTTGCGCTCACCTGGTTCCTTTGCGATGAAAATCAGGGACATAACCGGTACAATTGTGATCGCTACAATGCCTGCAGCAGTCAGAACCAGGGTTTTGGTCCAGGCGAGAGGTATGAAAAGCCTGCCGCTCTGCCCTGAGAGGAAGAAAACCGGCACGAAACTGATTACAGTTGTCCCGAGCGATGTAAGTATCGCGGGAGCTACCTCTGCAACCGCATCACGTATACGTTCAAGGATACCCTCATGGGACCTCCGCGCTAGAGAGAGATGGATATTCTCCGTGACAACTATTCCCATATCAACCAGTGTGCCGATGGCGATCGCAATCCCCGCGAAGCTCATGATATTGGCTGAGATACCAATAACTTTCATTGCCGCAAAACAGAGCAGCACAGCGTACGGCAACGTAGCGGTCACAATAAGAGAGCTTCTGAGGTGAACCAGGAAAATCAGAATAACTATCAGCGTAATCAGCATTTCCATCGCAATGACGCCTGAGAGGGTTTCGACTGTTTCAAGGACGAGTTCTCTTCGATCGTAATAGGGAGTGATTGAAACACCTTCGGGAAGAGCCGGGGCGATTTCAGCCAGTCTTTCCTCCACTGCATCGATAACGCGGACGGGATTGGCATCCTTTCTCATGACGACAATCCCCCCGGTGATCTCACCGTTGTGATCCGCAAGTGCTCCTCTGCGGAACGCAGGACCGGTTTCGATCGTAGAGATGTCTCCAAGCATTACAGGAACTCCATCTACGCTTGCAACGAGAACCTGCTCAAGGTCCTCTATCCCCTCCAGGAACCCTGTCCCTCTGACGATATACTCCATTCCGGATGATTCAATTGTTCTGGCACCCACATCAATGTTTGACCTGGAGATCGCCTCTGAAACCTGCTGAATATCCAATCCGTAGTTGAACAGAAGGTTGGGATCGACATCAACCTGATACTCCGTTACAAATCCGCCGATGCTTGAGACTTCAGAAACTCCGGGGATACTCTGGAGCGCGTACCTGATGGTGTAATCCTGCAGAGTCCGAAGCGTACCAAGATCCTGCGGACCTTCAACCGTATACCAGTATATCTGTCCGAGAGGTGTGGCGTCCGGACCGAGCTGGGGCAGAGCATCGTACGGAAGAAGATCACCAAGGCCGCCCAGACGCTCGAGAACACGGGTTCGTGCCCAGTAGAAATCTATATTATCTTCGAAAACTATATATATCCGGCTGAATCCGAACCCGGACATACCTCTTACCTGTTTGACACCGGGAATGCCCTGAAGTTCGACTGAGAGCGGATAGGTTATCTGATCCTGGACATCATCGGGGCTCCTCCCCGCCCATTGCGTTGAAACGATAACCTGATTTTCCGATATGTCCGGGAAGGCGTCCACTGGAGTGGTCTTCAGCGCCCATATGCCCGTGCCGCCTGCCAGCGCGGCGATCATGATCACCGCGGGAGGATTCTTCAGGCAGAATTCGACTATTCTTCTTATCATAGCATTCCGCTACTCTGCCGTTTCAGAATTGAATAGCGATGGGAGTCCGAGCAGCTCAGCCTGAGAGTCGATTAGAAAAGCTCCTTTAAGAGCGACAACGTCTCCCTCCGAAAGACCGGCATAGACGGGATAGAAGACTTCCCCCGTGCTGTCAGCAGCGAGAGGGCCGACTGTGATCTGCATGGGTTCGAACCTGGCCTCTTCGATACGGAGGGATCCGTTGTCGCCTGCCACGTAAGCGGTTGGCCCGGTCATCACATAAACAACTGACCGTGAGCCCAGAGCGAGAACGCTTCCTCTTGGAACAGAGAGAACAGTCCCGGGCTGCTCTCCATTTACGATAGTTGCCGCTGCCGACTGACCGGGAAGGAATTCCCCCGAAGCGTTATCCAGTATTATTCTGGCTTCAAAACCGCCACCAGGCTGATCCATAAAGGGATCAACTGAATCGATTACAGCAGAGAAGACTTTATCAGGCTTGGAGTCGATCGAAAATTCCAGTTCCTGGCCTGTACTGACAAGGCCGGATTGCTCCTCGGTCAGATAGACTGTGAGCCAGACTGTTGAAATGTCCGCCAGGTCCAGCAGGATGTGTCCTGTCGAAACATATTCTCCTTCTCGAACATGAATTGCGGTCACAGTTCCTGAAACAGGTGAGATCACATTAGATACCGTACTTATATCACCTCTATCGATGATCTGCCTGATCACGTATTCCGGCGCTCCGAGAAGCCGGAGTTTTTCAGCTGCAAGGGTCACACCGAAGTCTTCAAATGTTTTTCCAGCTTGAGATAACACGAGCAGCTCCTGCTTCGCAGCGTAGAGTTCCGGAGAGTAGATACCGGCAATGACTGCGCCGCTCGAAAGATGCTCTCCCTGGGAATCCACGTACAGGTTTTCGATCCTGCCCCCTGTCCAGGCCGTTATGGAGTAGAGTCCTGTTCCATCAAATTCTATGAGTCCGGGAGCTGTGAATCTGGTGGTGAGATCCCTGACTGCTGTTACCCCGATCGTCAGGTCGAGCATGGCCTGATCATGTCTTGAAAGAACAACTTCATCTCCGGTACTGATGAACGCTTCGAGTTCCATGCCGCATACCGGGCATGTACCGGGATGATCAAGGACAACGCAGAGCATTGGACAGGCCCAGCTTTCCGGCAGGTCCGAAGTTCCATCGTGATCATGCTCCTCATCAGGGCTCTGAAACAGCCACCCCCATGGCAGCAGGAATCCGAAGAGCAGACCGATTATCACCCCGGTGGTCATGATCGATAACATCCTCCTGCTGCCGGCATTTAAAAGCACATCCACCCGCCTTATTTTGCTATGCAGTTAGTGACAGCTGCCGCAGCTTGAAGATTGCGGCTGTTCGCAGCTGCAGGGTTCGGGATAGCAGCTCGCGCATTCGATACCAAGCAATTCAGCAACCGCAGCCTCCTCCGCCAGAACGGGCAGATACTTCTCCGGCTCAGCAAGGAACCGGGCATCGCACCCGCCGCAGCAGAAATGCACACGGAATCCTTCCCAGTCGACATACTGACCATCCATTACTTCTCCGCCCATAACTGGACAGAGCGTATTATTCAGGTCGATCACGTCTTCCGGAGTACTCTCTTCCGGACTCTCTGCGGTAATAACTCCCGCTGCAGCCTGTGAGATATCAATCTCATCTTCGTGGCTTGTTTCATTTCCTGCAACACCCCGTATGAAGATCGCCGCAATAATCCCGATGAGGATGGCGATTCCGAACTTCGTTGCTTTCTTTTTCATAGAAATTCACCTCTCTCTGTTGTGTCTCCTGTCAGTTCTTTCAACTTTGCTGCAGAGACAACAATTTGTGAGTAGATCCTCATCATTTCAAGATGAGCGGTCCTGGATTCACTTAGTACTTCGATCACATCTATCAAACTCTTTGCTCCTGTCATCCATTCTCTTTCAGTAAGCGACAGGATCATCTCAAGGTTCGGCACTATATCGGTCTCATACGTAGCGTACATGTTTATCAGCCCTTCAACAGTTGCCATCATGTCCGTCCTCCTGGATGTGAGGTCGGTAAGCTTCTGCGAATGAAGCAGCAAGGCTGCCGATGCAGAGGATTGTGCAGCTCTGTGTCTGTAGGAATTTCCGCTGTAGCCGAGCGGAAGGCTGAGGCCGGCAAAGATCATCAATCCATCGCCTCCCTCTTCAACCGCTCCCATCTCGATTACCGGCTTGTCAATCACCGACCAGGTAACCCCAACCTCAAATGAAGGGCGCAGGCGCTCTGCGCTCAGTTCTTCAGCCGACCTTGCTCTCTCAACCTCAACTGCGCTTTTCCTCGCGAGCGGGAAATCACTTACGTCGACTGCGGAATACTTGTATTGCATGAAATTTTCAACACCGGGAAGCGATTCGGTCCAGCGGAAACCTTCACCCATCGATCGGCCGAGAAGACTGTTCATTCCGTTGTTGAGAGCTTCCATATCAAGATCCATCCGATATTGATCCGCTTCGAGCATTACTATCCTGTTTTCCAGCCGCAGCAGATCTGAGAGGCTTACTGCCCCTGTTTCGTATTTTGCGGATGCTGCTGCAAGGAGAACCTGTAGCCTCGCTGATTCTCCTTCCAGGAATTCAATAGTGCTTCGTATCATGTACATCTCTGACCATAGTTCTGCTATTGAGGATCGAAGTTCAAGAGCAGCCAGATCCCGATTCAGAGTGGCCAGATCAACACCTGACGAAGCAAGGAGTCTCTCCTTCAAAAGATAACCGGGCCAGGGAATTCTCTGCATGAATGTGAGAGAGAATACTACAGGTCCGTTCCTGGTCTCAAGCGGAAGAGGTGACCATCCAAACCTTGCAGATGGATCGGGCAGGCGACCTGAAGCTTCCCGGATCATATCCGATCTGATGACGAGGTTATCCATCGAATGCATCATATCCGAATGAGCAAGAGCATATTCCCACAACACACCCGGACTGGCTTCAAGGCTGTCTGCGCCTGATGCTGAAACGGCTGATATAAGCAGGATTATCATTACAGTTATTCGCACGGTTCCTCCCTGAATCCTGTACTTTTCATTCAATCAAAACTAGAACCGATAAATATATACCAATTTACTAGGAAATAGTTCCGCAGCATTCCATATAATCTT